>JAOTYN010000014.1 GCA_029861825.1 Cyclobacteriaceae bacterium | reverse complement strand
CTGTCCATCAGCGTTATCATTACCGGCAGCGAAAATCACGATTCCTCCTTGCATAGGTCCAAAAGGATTGCCAAGGGCGTCCGTTCCTGCTTCAGCAATAAAATAGTCAATACCATCCAAGACTACCTGATCAAATGCTCCAGCGACGGTATATCCCCAGCTGTTTTGTGAAACCACTGCGCCATTATCCGCCCCGTACGTATAGGTGTCTTCAAATCCCATAGTACCCGTTTCGCCAAATGCGGCTAAGGACATCAAACGTACACCGTCATCCGTTCCTTCACCTCCGGCGATACCGGCTACTCCAATAGCATTGTTGGTTTCCGCAGCTATCGTACCGCCTACGTGGGATCCGTGTATATCCGCAGGAATGGAACCGGTGTCATCGCCAAAGCCATAACCGTTGATATCATCAACATATCCGTTGTTGTCATCGTCGATACCGTTCCCGGGAATTTCATCGACATTTACCCACATATTACCCACTAGATCTTCATGGTCCACCTGGATACCGCCGTCGGTTACAGCCACCACAATATCGGAACTCCCCGTTTCAATTGCCCAGGCTTCGAACATGCTTACGTCAGCACCTACGGTACCAACTTGTCCTTGGATGTTTTGTCCGGTATTGTTAAAAGAATATTGGTTAAGATCAAAGAAAGTATCATTAGGGGGATCGGTAAGCACTTCTTCTGCCTCATAAACGCCACTGACTTCATAGCCTACGTGGGCTTTTTCATGAACCTTCTCCGCAATCGCTACTTCGGCTACGCCCCGGTAATCGCGCAGTATCTGCTCGATGGCTCTGGGATCATCATACTGTACCTCATACCATAAGTGCAATCCGTGCTTACGATGTTTTTCTTCAAATTTTCCAGCCGGTCGGAATACGCGTTTCATTACCTTGGCTTCGCAACCTTGGTGCACGGCATCCAATTGTGTCATACCCGTCACTACATGTGTGTCACTTGACCTGGCGATCACTTCCCCTTTTGCTGAGGCTCTTTCCAATAGCATGCGGTCAAGTTGTGCCGTGGCTTCCGGTCTCATTTTTATCCGGATAACGCCATCGTAATGCCCTTGACTGGAAGCGGCTTTACCATTGTAAAGCACTGGTTTTTTCATGGTCTCTGCCCGTTCAATAGTCCTGAACTGAGCAAATGATTCCGTTCCCACAAATAATAGCAGGATCAGCCCTAGCCCAAAATAATAGGAGAGACTTTGTTGGTAGTTGTTTGATTTCATAAAATGTTTGTTTTATCAGGGAGCCCCTAAATTTAATATACCCATCTCATGGTTTCCTAGAGGTATAAATTTTAACGCGTGGGTAACCTGCGCTTTTCGGAAAAACCCTATGGTTTTAGAATTAAAAATTGTATCAAAAATACCAGATTATTTAGCAATTCATAATTCTACAGAGAGAACTTCATGCGGCCCTCTACAGCACGAAACCCCAATGGATCATGGAATATTTATAAAGTGAAAATTTCCATGCTTTGTAGTCACTTGGGCAAATTGTATAATTTTAATGGGGCTACTTAAAGCAATAGTTTAACTTCATGTTTAGTTGCAGATTTTCATTTATCCGGGTAGAGATCGAGGTAAATCACTTCCGGCAATATTACTATTTGGTTGGAATTAATTATCCACAAAAAAATAATGGAGCTTATCGAAACCACACACTTGAAACTACAACCTTTTCAGAAATCCGAAGCAACGCTATTCTTGCGGATTAACCGTGACCGTACGGTGCGCAAATATCTGTGGGACGATATTCTTATCAGTGAGCAGCAGGCTGATGAAATTTTGGTCCTGAATCAGCGACATATTGAAAGAGATGATTACGGGTTATGGAAGATTTACAGAAAGGACGACGCGCAAATAATTGGTTATGCTGGGCTTTGGCACTTTTTTGAGGAAGCCCAGCCCCAATTGATCTATGCATTACTACCGGAATTTTGTGGCAACGGCTGGGCCACGGAAGCCTCGGCCGCCATAATGCGGTACGCTTTCGACTCTTTGGAATTCCCGGATCTGGTGGCCTCCATGGATGAAGGGCACACTGACTCCGAAAATGTGGCAAAACGCATCGGCATGGTATTTTGGAAACGTAAAATCATCGATGGAAAGCCTACTATCTTCTACCGGGCCCTGGCCAACTAATGTCAGTGTCCTGACACTACAATTCACCCAATATGGGGGATAGCAACCCAGAGCTTTACCGCCTATCCATGGAATGATCTGCTCACGGAAAATCCTTTTGGTTTGTAGCATTTATGGCGTTCCTTAAGCTTGAATTACTAAACAATCCACAATAACATGCTTAATAACTTAAAACTTATGCGTAGCCTGTTCTTATCACTATTGATTATGGGTGGTATGGGAACAGCAACTTTGGCGCAGCAAATCACAACTCCCAGAGCAGCCAGTCCGGCATCGAAGGTGAGTCAGACCATTGGAATTTCTAAAGTCACTATTAAATATTCCCGTCCGGCAGTTAAGGAACGAGAGATTTATGGAACTAATCTGGTGCATTACGGATACAAGAATCTTGGTTTTGGAACCGCCAAGGAAGCGCCCTGGCGGGCCGGGGCCAACGAAAACACCACCATCACTTTTTCTCATGATGCTACAGTAGAAGGACAGCCCATTCCCGCCGGAACTTATGCCTTGTTTGTGGCTGTACATGAGAACGGAACCGCCGACATCATTTTCAGTAACAACCATAGCTCCTGGGGAAGTTACTTTTACAATCCTGAAGAGGATCAGTTGAAGGTTACGGTAACCAGTACGGACAATACCCATACTGAACGGTTAACGTTCGATTTTGTGGATCTGCAGCAGCAATCAGCGGTGGCAGTTCTGGATTGGGAAAAGAAGCGCTTCCCCTTCAAGGTAGGCTTCGATGTACATGAGATCGTGCTGGCCAATGCTCGTGATGAGCTAAGAGGGGTTAAGGGCTTTGGCTGGCAAGGTCCAGCATCTGCTGCCAACTACTGCCTGCAAAATAAGGTCAATCTGGAAGAAGGAATGGCTTGGGCCGATCAGGCCTTACAAGCCAACAAGAACTTCAACACCTTGTTTCTTAAAGCAGGGCTGACCAAAGCTACAGGAGGTGATCCTAATACCATGTATGATGAGGCGTCAGCGGTAGCTTCCAAGAATCAACTCAACTTTCTGGCTTACCAGGTTATGGGTGCGGGAGACCACCAACGGGCCTTGGGATATTTCAAAACCAACTTGAAAAACAATCCGGATGATCCCAATATGCACGACAGTTTGGGGGAATGCTATAAGACCATGGGTCAGAACAGCCAGGCAATTAAAGCTTTCAAAAAATCGCTGTCCATGAACCCTCCGGCTAATGTAAAAGCCAATAGCATAAAACATTTGAAGGAACTTGGCGTGGACACCTCCGCTTATGTGGCCGACATGTAAGTAAAAGTCCCGCAAGTCAATCCATGAAGCCACCCCCTCCACGGTGGCTTCTTTTTTTTTATAGCGCTAAGCTTTTATCTTACATTTTGTGATTCATACCATCGACACCCATTTTCAGGGACTTGAGCATGCCATAGCTAGTTACCTGGTAGAGACCAGTGGGGGTTTGGTCTTGATTGAAACCGGCCCCCATAGTACATTGCCTTCACTATTAGCTGGTTTAGAGGACCTGGGCTTTAGGGCAGACCAAGTGCGTCATGTACTGCTCAGCCATGTCCATCTGGATCATGCCGGCGCCGCCTGGTATTTTGCAGATTTGGGTGCCAAGATCTATGTACATCCATTGGGGCTTCCCCATTTGAGCAATCCCGAACGTTTAATGGCATCCGCTACCAGGATTTACGGAGAAGACATGGATCGACTGTGGGGTGAGATGCGTCCTATCGATGAACTGCTGTTGCAAGCGGTACAGCACCAGCAGAGTATAACCATAGGGGATCAGACTTTCATCTCCTACCACACTCCTGGTCATGCGGTGCATCATATCGCTTGGGCTTTGGAAGACAACTTGTTTACCGGTGATATTGCAGGGGTTAAAATTTTACAGGGGCCTGTAGTGCCTCCTTGCCCTCCTCCGGATATCAATATCGAGCATTGGATGCAATCACTGGAATTGATTAAATCTCTACCATTTCAGCAATTGTACCTCACCCACTATGGACGGATCAGTGATATTTCCCGTCATATTAAGGAGCTGGAAGACTGTTTGGAATCCTGGTCGCAATGGATTTATCGCCAATACCAGGCAAAAGTAGCTGTTGATGAATGTATTGCCCCTTTTCAGTTGTTTGTGGCCCAACAATTAACCTCAAAAGGCCTATCAGCAAAAGAAATAGAGATCTATGAAGCCGCCAATCCTTCTTGGATGAGCGTATTTGGTCTCTATCGCTTCTGGTCCAAGAAAAGTAGTTAAATTATAACTATTTTTATAAAAAAATGTATTATATTTACTTTTTGGTTGAAATCAAATAATTATGGAAAAACTTTACAGAGTAACACTTTTAGTGGGACTAATGGTAATGAGTATCATCACTCATACCGAAATTCACGCACAATGTGATGATCCCCAAAATCTAACAGTTTCAAATGTTAGTGATACCGAAGCTACGGTTAGCTGGGATGCTGTAACTGGAGCAGAACAGTATCGTTTTGCCTATAGACTTGTAAATACTGCCCCTTGGATAGAGTTATTGGTCATTACGGAAACCAGTTACAACATAACCGGTCTGATGCCAGGGACTACCTACAATTGGGCCGTACGGGCATTATGTGCCAATGAAGATTCGGATTTGATCTTCGGACCTCAAATTCAAACTTCCGGAGCTTTGCTATGCCCGGATCCAACAAATCTTATGGCAGACAATTTGTCGAATGACGGGGCCACCTTGAGCTGGGATTTTGTAGCCGACGCTTCATATCGATTGGCATATCGGGTGATCGAGTCCAACGCCTCGTTCGAGATTCTGGAAACCTCCGATAATTCCGTGGATTTGACTGGACTGCTTAGTGGTACCACCTACGAATGGGGGTTGCGCGTTCTTTGTGATGATTTAGGCGATTCCGAATTCGTCTACGCCGATAACTTCATCACTACTGGTGATGCTGCTTGCTCGGAACCTGGCAATTTGCAAAGCGAACATATCAATTCCGGCAAAGTACTTTTATCCTGGGATGATGCGGATGCTGCCGAATCCTACAGAGTGGCTTATCGTCCCAAACGGCCGGTAGGAGAGGAAGAGGACTGGGTCGAAATCATTGTGACTGAAGAGAACCAAGTAGAAATCGCCTGTTCTTTCGTTTCCGGCGAAACCTATGAGTGGGGAGTCAGAACTCTTTGCCTCAGCATTGATGCCGTTTCTCCATTTATCTTTGGGGAGACCTTCAGCATCGCAGATATATTTAAGCCTCTGGCCGCCATTATCGAGTTTGAGCACGAAGACGATGACGACGATGATGACGACGATGACGACGACGATGACGACGACGATGACGACGATGATGACGACGATGACGACGATGACGACGATGATGACGACGATGAAAACGGAGAAGCTACCGTATACCCTGGATATGCACCCAAAGAGTGTCTAACCTTGGAGGTTGAAGCCGAAGGAGGCAATGGCGAATACACCTATCTGTGGTCTACTGGGGAAACTACCGATGAGATTGAGGTTTGCCCTACCGAAGAGACCACTTATTCTGTGACGGTCACGGACATAAATGGCTGCTCGGTAAGTGCGGAAATTACCGTTACGGTGGTTGACGTGTCTTGCGGTGATAATCCTAACAATCCCAAGGTTCTGTTGTGTCATAAACCCAATGGTAACAATCCACATGAGATCTGTGTGGCTGCATCAGCAGTTGAGGCCCATTTGGAGCATGGTGATCATTTGGGACCATGCGACGATGCTACTATCGATCAGGAGGCGGACAAGCAACCTGAATCCATAACCTCCAATCAGAACGCATCACTATTGATGTACCCTAATCCCTCGCAGGGAGAAATTACTGTGGATATATCCTCCACCAAATCGGAGTTTGTCTCCTTATACCTGATTAATCCATTCGGTAAAAGAGTTGCCGTCTTATTTGAGGGAGAACTGAAAGAAGGTGAACGGATTACCTCCAGTGTGAGTAACACAAATCTTCAAAGAGGGATCTATATATATCACCTGGTGGGTAGCCGTGGATCAGTTCAAAAAGGACGTCTGATCATTAACTAGAATCACCTAATATTCGCTTAAAACCGGCATTTATGCCGGTTTTTTTGTTTTCAAGGCTCTGAGGTGGTTACATTTTTGTTCTAATTAATATTAATATAAGAATATAGAATATAACTATAATGAGAATCTCTTCCGCTATTAAAGAAAAACTGCACCAAAATGCTGCCCGCACCCAGGCTATCAGGCAGCATCAACAGTTGACCCGGGTACAGCAGATAGAACTGGAATACCTGCAAATGGAGGCTCAGACCTTTCAGGAAATGCTTACAAAGCTCAAAAAAAGCTGGTGGAGACGTTTACTACCTCGAAAAAACGTTTTTTACCTGGCCATAGTACTGGGAATGTCCACTTATGTGGTTTCTATGTTCAACGTGTTTGATCAAATGGACCTCAATAAAGTAGAGCAATGGGAATTTGCTGTTACCGCGGTACCTTTTTGGCTAATGATAGCCTTAGTACCTATGGCTATAATAACCCTGCTCACCTCAAACGATCATTAAGCATGATCATTCAATTTTTTAAACCTTTCTAACAAATCATTGTCAAACCAGCATACCATCATCAACAAGGAATATGAAAATTTTTAAGAACATAATAATCGCCACATCAGCCGTGGTATTTTTGGCCTGCAGCAGTACTCAAACCACTGCCACCTGGTCCAAACCTCACAGTGAACCCAATAACTTTCACAAAGTTGCCGTATTGGGTATTATGGGTAGCTTGAGCGCTCGACAAAGTTTTGAATACGAGATCGTGGAACAACTGCAGAAGGAGGGAGTACCCGCGGTTGCTGCCATGCAGATGTTACCTCCCAAGAAGAAAAATGTAAGTGTGGATCAAATGATTCGTCGATTGCACCAGGATGGTGTAGACGCGGTCATGGTGGTAAGCCTTTCCGATGTTGATCGCAAGAAACAATATGTTCCCGGGAGTACCTACGTACGACCCCGAACCTATTACAACCGATTTGGCGATTACTATGTACATACCCATCGCAGGGTACATACCCCCGGTTATGTACGTCGGTCTACCACATATTTTTTGGAGAGTACCTTGTACGATCTCCACAACCAGGAATTGATTTGGACTAGTGAGGCGAAGAGTACTGATCCCAATAGTTTGAAAAGTGCTTCTAAGTCCTACGCCAAATCTATAGTTAAGTCCTTAGATAAGGACGAAATTATTTAGTAGAACCATTATTCAAAAAAAGTGGGTTCCGTGAGACCCATTTTTTTTTGATCAAATGTAAGGCTTGGCAGGTTGATTCAGGGCTTTTTCTACTTCTCTCATAACATAAGCCTCTTCTTTGGCTGAAAGTACCAGGTTATTTTTTGAATCATTGTTAACTAGAATATATAGGACAATATGGGAAAGGATGGGAAGGAAACAGGTAATGCCAAACCACAACCAGAAGGAACGTCCATAGCAGTGTGCAAAATACCCCACCACTGTTGGTATACTTAAATAAAACAGGAAAATAAGTAAAAAGATATCCAGTATCATGGTCTCAATCTTTACTTAAAGATACCGGATAATTCTCAGATTTTCCAGATCAGAAATGAGCCTTTAAACCTATAGTAAACCTTCTGGGCATGCCGGGGCGCAAACCAGCTGGTCGTCGGGCCACATTGTATACCTGGTCGGTAATGTTTTGTGCACTACCAAATATCTTAATATTTTTATGTAGTGAGTAATTCGCGCTGAAGTCTATGACAAATTGATCGTCGGTGCTTTCCTGTACAGGGGGGTCGCCTTGCCCGGGTTCGGTGCGTAGAGCGCTTTGGTATTTGGTGCTTAAGTTAAGATCGAAGCGTCCATGCTCAAGGCCTAGAAATAATGCCAGCTGATGTTTGGGTAGGTAGGGAAGTTCATCACCCTCGGTGACGGTGCCCCATCCTTCAAATTCACTTTCAAAGGAATTCTGGAATTCCCCATCAGTAAGGGTGTAACTGATCCCTACCGGTAAACTCAATCCCGTGGATACTTTTGATAACAGGTCATAGCGGACTTCAAATTCCAGCCCTTTTACATTTACGTCGCCGCCGTTGAAAAGATCGGTGGTGCCTTGTCCTCCGGAAGCGGCCAGATCTGCTCCCAGCAGGTTGCTGTAGTCATTAAGGAAGAATACGGTCTGAAAGAAAAGTGAAGATTTTTCGTAGCGTACTCCCAGTTCATAGTTTACGCTCTCCTCGGGTTCAGTACCTTCTTTAGACCCGGGAGGTGAAAATCCTTTATGAATTCCCAGGAAAGTGCTCCAGTTATCGGTGAACTGGTAATCTACACCCACTCCGGGAATCAACACATCCACGCGATTTTCGCGGGTCGAAAGATCTGCACCGGTGCGTTCCGGGTCTTCTTTACCGAAATCCTGGCGTTCCACTTTTATATTCTCGTACCTTAGGCCGGGAACAATGGTCCACTTGCCCACTTTCATATTGTATTGCAGATAGCTGGCAAAGGCGGTTGCAGTTTCGATACGGTTGCTCTCAGTACCGGGAGTGCCGCTGGAGGTCAATTCCATGATCCCTTCATCCATACCATACAGGTCCACCCATTGAAAACGATCGATCTGGTCCTGGTGGAAACGTAACCCAATTTCAAGATCGCTTTCAATACGATCACCAAATCGGAATCCCATGACCGTTTGCAACCCTTTCGAATAGTATTCGCGGTTGTTGGCTTTAACTTCCAGGGCATTATCATTTAAAGAGGTAGCTCCTTGAATGATGTCGAAAGCTGCGGCGTATTGCTGGGGATCGGCCAGGATGCGGCTGATGCTAGTTCTATCTCCATCTTCTGTGGCCCGCACTTTGTCCAACTTATACCAATTTCGTTCAAAGTCGGTACGGTATATCGTGGTGGTCACATCCAAAAATTTCAAAGGCTGTATGTGATGCCTGATCATCAATTGCCGTTGCTTGGTGTCAATAACATCTCTTTGCGATCCAGCATATCGGCGATAGGGGGTGAGCTGAAAATCATTGTCGGTGAGCCCCAGGTAAGTTTCATCGGATTCACCGGTGGTCTGCCCGGCCTTTATGGTAAGCGCTTGGTAGATCTTGGCCTCCGGACTGGTATTGAAGCGTACTTTGGCAATGTAATCCTGGAGATTATAGCCGGTATCCCCGCCACCATCCAGTTCTTTGAAGCCATCGGAATGTGCCTGGTAAGTTTCTAGCGAGAACCCTATATTTTTAAAGTTGTCGCCAATAGCGGCATGTACAGTCCGAGTTCCGAAGCTGCCTCCCAGTATGCTTATTTGAGCCGACCGGTCCCTGGGGATTTGGGTACTGATAAAGTTTATGGCCCCGCCGGTGGTGTAGGGTCCGTATTTTATCTGGCTGGAACCTTTACGCACTTCAACTCCCTGCATACGGGCTGCGGTAGGAAAGTAATAGGCTGCGGGTGCCGCATAAGGAGCTGGTGCCATCAATACTCCGTCCTCCATAATAGTGATCTTCGAGCTTCGCTCTACACCCGAACCTCTCAATCCAATATTGGGCCGTAAACCAAATCCCTCTTCCTCCTGTATGTTCACCCCCGGTATATGGCGCAGGATACGATTAACATCGCTGTAGTTAAACTTGTCCAACTCCGCCGGACCAACATAATGTACCGAACCGGGGATTTCCCGGACTCCCATGTTGCCACCGGAAAGTGAAGTTCGTTCCACTACAATCCCTGGGATCTCAATAAAATCCTCCTGTAGGTCCACATCCAAATGAAATGCTTCCCCTTCAACCAAGGATATGGGTATTCTTTGGGTCTTGAACCCTACATTGGTTATGACCAAATGGTAGCTACCTGCGGTCAGGTTGTACAACTCAAATTGTCCTTTTCCATCCGATACCGTGCCCAGCTTTAATTCCTCCAGGAAGACATGGGCTCCCACCACGGTAGCCTTACTGCTGCTTTCCTTCACAAATCCCTGAATGCTGATCTCTTGCCCCCATACCTGCATGCCCGACCAAACCAACACATAAACTAACAGTAAGGCTTTTTTCATTTGTAGGCACTAATTTTATTTAGACTAATTTTAAATAATGGTAAAGGTAAGGTGAGGACAGGTGCATCGCAATACCTGAAAACAGGCATTTTGATAAGTAACAAAATTGGGTACTTTTACCTAAAGTTAGGTAGTCTAGGCGCTGATAATTCCAGTTTTAACGGCGTACAGCATAAGGTCGGCGGCGGAATTTAAACCCAGTTTTTTCATCACATTTTTTCTATGGGTGTAAACCGTGTGGTGACTAAGATGTAATGTTGCGGCGATCTTCTTGGCGCTATGCCCTCGACTGATCAATTTTACAATCTCAATTTCCCTTAAAGTTAGTTCTGTAGGTAGGCAAGCTTCATCTTCTTTACTCAAATGTTTTTCAAGAATTAAATCCAGTACCTTGTTGCAAAAAAATCTTTCTCCTTTAGCGGTGGCATATATAGCCCCTACGATTTCTTCTTGGCTGCATTCCTTGGTAACATAGCCATTGACCCCTGCCTCCAAGGCCTTAAAAATATTCTCTTTGTTGCTATCTGATGAGATCACCAACATCTGAGTATTGGTACTGAGGCGTTTCACTTCCGCCAGATCGTCAAGGGATATGAAATCCTTAAGATTATAATCTACTACTAACACCTGTGGTTTTTCTTTGGCCAGTACCTCTTTGAGATCCTCTATGGTATCCACGGACCTCAACAGCTTTAAGTCCTTCTTTCCTTTAATGAAAGATTGTAAACCTGCTCGGGTCAACATTTGCTTGTCAGCCAACACTACCTTTATAGGGGTCACCGGTGCTTATTTAGAATGATTATAAATTACCGCAATATAACTGGAATTTCCCAAGATTGAAATCAAATGCAAGTTATTAGTCCCTCCTTTTTATGATTTATTCGCACTGCACTAATATCCGTCACGTCAAACCCGTTGCTTAGCTGACCCTTAAGGCCCAGCCAAGCGGCCATGGGTTAGTGGGCTTACATGCCGGGAGTCTGAAAAACTCGGATATAATCGACTTCCATCACCTGAGGAAATACGGTGGTACCGTCGGGGTTGCCAGGCCAGTTACCTCCCACAGCAATGTTAGCGATAAAAAAGAAATTGGCGTTGAAGGGATAGGTAGCACCAATCTGGGACCGGCTTATGGAAAAGAACGGCTGATAATCTACAAACCATTGAATGGATCCTTCCTGCCAAAGAATAGTAAAGATGTGGTACTTATCTCCAAAGGTTTCGGTTTCAGGAATACTGTAAGGGCTTCCTGTAAAGTTATGCCCATTGTTGTCGTAATGAGCGGTGCCGTGTACCCGGAAAGGTTCATGACCCACCATTTCCATGATGTCTATTTCTCCGCACACTGGCCATCCAACCTGATCGATGTTTGACCCCAACATCCAGATCGCCGGCCAGATGCCTTGGCCTTTAGGAAGTTTGGCTCTGATATCAATACGACCGTATTGAAATTCCTGCTTCCCTTTGGTGGTGATTCGACTAGAGGTGAAATTGGGTGCTGCCATGTTCTCCTCAGCAGTTATTTCCAGTTTACCATCCGATAATTCGGTATTCTCTTCGGTATAGGACTGCAGCTCATTATTTCCCCACCCACAAAGATCAGGACACCCGTCCCCCAATTCATAATTCCAATCATCCTCGTTAAGCGTTGCATCGTCAAATTCTTCACTCCATACCAAGTCCATGCTGGGATAACTGTCGGGGGTAATAAACCCGTCGTCATCTTCAGCAGGTTGATAAGAGTCATCATCCAGAATGGTAATGGCTATCTTTGAAATAGTAATAGTGGCATTCTGAACATTGGAAAGCACCAGATCGAAGGTCTCGTCAAATTCCAGGATGTCGTCGGTAGTAAAGTTGATACTGAGGGTCTTTTGAGTTTGACCGGCATCAATGGTTAGGGTACCTGATGTGGTTTCATAGTCCTCGGTGGCTTTGGCGCTTCCATCTTCCGTGTTGTACGACACCGATACAGACTGTTGGCTAGCTGCAGTGAGGTTGAAATTAACGTTCACACTATTAGTTCCGGACGTTCCTTCGGAAAAGGTAACGTTGGAAATGAAAAGCTCTGGAGTGTTCCCTGCCGGCGGATCTTCAGAGGAACTGCTGCAGGTGATAAAACCAAGCCCCGCCAACATCCAGAAAGTGATTATAATTGACGTTTTTGTCATGAGTAGAGTTTATCTGTAAACTTATGGGGATACTAAAAGTTCAATTCTTTTAAGAAATTTCCGCACCTACCTTTTTTAACAGATCCAGGGTAGCCTGTATACCTTGGTCCTCACTGAGCACGCTGCCCTCGTATTCTATGCCTATGTGACCCTGGTATCCTGCATCTTTTACGATCCTCAGCATTCGATAGTAGTCCGTCTCCACACAGTTGCCACTGGCATCGAAGTTATTTGCTTTGGCACTGACCCCTTTAGCGAATGGCATCAATTCTTCGGTTCCCTTATAACGATCATATTCTTTCAAACAAGTGATCCCCTCATCGGTCCGCTCCCTTTCGATGCAGAAATTACCAAAATCCGGAAGCGTTCCGCATCCCGGCATGTTGACTTCTGAGATTACTGAAGAGAGCCAAGAACCGTCTGAGCTATAACCGCCGTGATTTTCTACGATCACCCCGATATTAAAGTCTTTAGCAAATTCCGTCAGGCGGCCCAAGCCATCTACCGCGGAGGCGGCTACTTCTTCTGCAGTACCCTCACCGGCTGCGTTTACCCTTATGGAATGACAACCCAGGAATTGAGCTGCTTCTACCCATTTATAGTGATTTTCAACGGCGGTTTGGCGTTCCAGGTCGTTTCCACTGCCCAGATGACCCTCACCGTCCACCATAATGAGTACATTGGTGATTCCCAAGTCGTTGGTACGTTGCTTCATTTGTCCCAGATATTCCAGGTCCTGGGCCTTGTCCTTGAAGAATTGATTCACGTACTCCACTGCATTTATGCCGAAATTGCTCTGGGTGTAGCTGGCGAAATCGAGATTGTCCAGTTTCCCATCAAACAAAGATTTATTAAGTGACCATTGAGCTAATGAAATTTCAAAGAAAAGCTTAGGGGGGACTGCTTCTGCGACTGCTTGCTGGGCTTCGTCAATAACTTGTTCGTCTGATGCATTTTTAGGACTACAAGCCCCCACCAATCCGCTGAAGCTTAACACGCCATAACCGGCGGAACCTGCAATCATATGTCTTAGGAATGCTCTTCTATCTTTCATGTGAATCCATTCAAAGTGATGAAATAAAAAAACTTGGTTAAAACCAAGTTGAAAAGATAGTGGCTTCCTCCTGGATTTCCAAAACGGAGTAACAAGAAAAAACCTGCCGGAATTTCCGGCAGGTTTTTAATTCTTAGTTATCGGCCATGGTGGATGATGAGGTAAAGGACAGCTCCGGTCGCATTTGACCTTCTACGGTTTCAATTTTCTTGGTCACCGCCAAGGTGCGAGCATATAGTTCACTGGCAGCATCTCCCAAAGTTTCGCGGGTTTTCTCCTGCTGGGCATAAAATTCTGCGGCACTTTTTGCCCATTGCACCACCATTAGATGTGGCTCGGTACCCATGCCACCGGTGTAAATACGGTATCCTTGAGGGATACTATTGGAAGCATAGAGTTCTTTCCATTCTTTGGCCAGGGCTTTGGCTTCCTTCATTTTATCGGGGTAGATATAATGATAAGTGAGGTTACGATAATTGATCCCTTCTTCCATAATCTCCCCGCTATTGTAAGACAACTCGTGCGAGAGGTTTATGATATAGTCCTTGTGGGTGGTGAACATGCCGTCCCAGCTGGACCATACTTTAGCTGCACCTTCTTTTCCAAGAGCTTCATCCATGGCAGCAAAAGGATTATTATCCAATTGAGCCATATTTTCTACGGGAGAGATGAAAATGTAGCGCATGTCGTCCGTAGACATGGTCATAAAGTGGGCTTCCGGTCCCGCATGTTTTTGGCAGGTTTCAGCAAAAGCCTTACTGGCTTTTTCGTATTCCATGGCCTTGTTGGGTTTTACCATATCCTCGTGCACCCAAAACTTCTGGCTTTTCTTTTCCTGTGCAGTAAGGGTGGAGCATACCATAAAAAGCCCCATACAGATTGTTAAAAATAATGTTGTTTTAATTTTCATGTTTTTTGGTTTAGTATTTAAATATTCTTATGTGCTGAGACAGATAAGTTAAACATTCTGCCAGCAAAATCAAACTATTTTAAAACCTTCATTTTTATTGAAAATCAACTGATTGTATTATTTTTAGCTGGAACATTTCTCACGGCATATGTATAAATCCCCATTTCTGATTTTGATGTGTTTTATGGCTAGCTACGGACTGTTTTCCCAGTCTATTCCGGTGATCCTGGATACCGACGCAAACAATGAGTTGGACGATCAGCATGCTATTGCCTATATGCTGTTCAACTCCCACATTTTCGATATTCAAGGTATCACCGTCAATGCCACTCACCATGGAGGAGCATTGGAAAAACACCTGGAAGAGGCCCAACGTGTTGTGAACCTGTGCGGCTATCAGAGCCAGGTACAGGTTATTCCAGGAGCCAGCCTGGATTTTAAGGAAGTTTTACCCAATCTGAACCAAAAACAGTACGACGGCCACCAAGCGGTTGAATTCATCATTGCCAGCGCCCATCAATCCCGTGATCAGAAACTGGTAGTGGTGCCGGTGGGAACGCTCACCAATGTGGCCTTGGCGTTGGCCAAGGATCCTTCCATTGCTCCTAAGATCAGAGTGGTGTGGCTGGGATCAAACTGGCCTCATCCCGGTGAATATAACCTGGTAAACGATACTACCGCCATAAACAGTGTTATTGACAATCGTCAATTGGATTTCGAAATCTGCACCGTACGCTATGGTGAGCCTTCCGGGACCAGTGCAGTGTTGGTCTCTGTTGACGAGATCCGGCAGCGTATGAAGGGTTTAGGGCCTGAGTTGGACCAGCCACTTACGGGTCGACACGGTGGAGAATTCAAGAATTTTGGGGATTATAGTATTGAACTATTCGAAAAAATAGGAGATGAGCAGCGCTCACTATTTGACGTTTGTGCCTTGGCTATCATTAAGAATTCCAGGTGGGCTAAACCTTCCAAGATCCCTGCACCAAGGTTGCTAGGCGAGGACTGGATCGCCCGACCAGAAAACTCCCATCATATTATATTTTGGGAGCATTTCGATAAGGAGGCCATACTTTCCGACTTCTATCGAAGCATGGAGGAGCCTGAATTGGCCCCTGTCGACTAAGAGCCGGTGGTCAAGCCCCCTGCTAAAGTTTCTAGATCCGTCTTTGACAGTTTGAACAAGGCTACCCGGGCAAATCGGCCAGTGGCAAAGGTTGAAGCCAATACCGCCAAACCTCCGTCCTTGGTAGTGGTGAAGTCAGCCATTTGATAAGGCTGGTCAAATCCCAGATATCGGCTGCCTAGCAGCTCCTGGGTATTTTGATCATAAGCTAAAAGCAGGATCCGCCCACCTTTGGTATCGGTAGCAAATACAATCAAACTTTTACCGGCTGCGTTCACTTTCTTGATTTGAACCTGGGCTTTTTGGGTCATTTCATCAAAAGTATACCCATCCAGGTCACCGGTAACCCCTATAGAGTTTACGTCGATGCTATGACGGGGCAACAACTGGTTTTCCAGGTAACTGTAGCGTGCTACCGCAAAGTCGCTGCCGGTAATGCTAATAGCGTTGCTGATGGCATCATCTATACCGGGCCCGTTGATCACACCACTAAAGGACCCGTCGCTGGCATTGACAAATACCATGGAAAAGCTAAAGTTGTAAAAACCGTTGAAGTAATAGTTACTTCCTACTTGCCCAGTAAAGAAAGGCAAGGGCCTGGTGGTCCTGATCAAATGTCGTACAATATTTTCCTCTACGTCTTCAAAAGTGTCGTATTCTTCCTGCCAAACGGTGGTACCATTGTTATTCAACTTGGCTAGTACCGTCTTTTGGTCTTCACGGTTGTATCCTTGTACCACAAAGCCATCGGAGGTTGAGGAGGCCGCTAAGGGATACTGAAGTCCGCCTAAATACGAAACCTCCGAAGTGGAACCGTCCAGGTGGTTTACTTGCAATAGATAGGTACCCAGGTTTAATTTATCCATACAGAAGAATTGGTAATTATTGCCACTTATAATCCAATCGCTAACCGGATTGGCATAAGCTTCACCCGCCGAACGTTCCCAAACGAAATCTCCCACTTTGTCGACTTTTATGAGATAGATTCCTAAGAAGTCTGTGTCGACTTCTTCACGCCCCGCCATGATCAGGTAACCACTGTCGGCGGTTTGAGTGATGCTTAGTGAAGTAAAAGCATCAGTATAATTATCGTTGTTATAAATTTTGGTGAAAACACTTTCAGGCTCAATTTCATTATCCTGAATATCACAAGCGCTCAGCAATACCACCACTAATAAGGGCAGCCACCAGATTTTGTCTGTGCACTTTATAAGATTGGTATACATTTCGATCAAGGTTTTAATGCTATTAGAAATCTTTGTACTTTAGAAATCTTTGTACTTAAGAGTAAACTGGACGCCAACATAGATCTCAATACTGCGTACTTCCAGATCGTCAGTTACATCGTACAAGCCTGAGGTTAATGCGCTGTCTTCAAAACGGTTTTGTACGTCTACTACATTGTGCAGGCCGTATCGATAGTTGGCCCCTAATACGAATCTCACGGTACCTAAATCGGTGCTTCCGCTGACGTTCGATGGGCTGTTACCCACATCCAGGCTTACCCCGGCACCTGCCATGACGCCGGCACTGGAACGTATAAAAAGGTTATCGACTCCAATTCTTTGGGTGGATGAAGATATTTCATCAAGCCCACCTGCGGCACCGTCTTCCACAATAGTGGTGATCTCTTTGTCGGCATTAGTACGGAAACCGTAGTAGCCACCTACCATTATATAGGGCTTTAAGGGACCTGTTTTGATATGGTATTTGATGGACAAAGGAATATCCAAATAGCTGATAGTATGATCCACATCGTTGTCGATCTGTACAAAGCTTTGCTGATCTTCAAACTGGTCCCAGCTATAGGAAGTCTGGTAACCAAATTTATAGGTAGCATATCCGGGTTCCAGGTTCAGGGTTATATTAGGATTGATGCTAAATGCCCCTGTTAGTCCTATATGATTACCAATGTTACTATACGGCTGGTCGTAAAGCTTATTGTTGGTAAGATTACTGCTGAGATCCAAAGGCGTCACCACAGTATAGCTTTGGGTGGATACAACATCACTCAGATGTACTCCGCCTTTTATTCCCAGTGACCATTGGGGACTGTCTCCTCCTCCGGTACGAGCGCCTTTAGGGGCGCCGTTGTTTTTCTTTCCTCCAATAAAGCCAGTCTTCTTACTGTCTTTGCGAGGCTTCTTTCCGTCCTTTCCACCGAACTGCGCCATAGCCACGGTGGTTAAACAGGCCAGCGCTAATGTGAGTATTGTTGATCTTAGGTTCATCATGGTATGGGCACGATTAGATTTTAATTAGTTTTTTAGCGGCATTCAGCGGACCAGCATTGATCTTGTATACATAGGTCCCCGGTTTCAGATCAGACAGATCCAAGTTGACCTGATGCTCACCTATTCGCTGTTTACCTTGGATTAGATTTCGTATCAGTCGGCCTGAACTATCATACAGATCCATACGTACTTCCACAGCAGTATTTATATAATATGAAAATGTGGTTCGATCCCGTACAGGATTAGGATAAGCGCTGTGCAGCTTAAACCTGTTGGCCAGAAAATCGTCGTTGGTACTGGTGATCAAATTACTGAACAGATCCAGTTTTTTGTCGAGCCATTCCTCAAATAGCGTATGAGCTATAGCTTCGTCACTGGCCCCCATCCAATCCTGGAGAATAGTGGTGAAAACCTGCCGGTAGTCAATCTGCATGGGTACATTATTGTTCTGCAAATTGTTAAGGTCCGGATTAGTCCCTATTATGCCCGGTTTTACACCCTTTCCAAAAAGGAACATTGGGGCAGCGTTTCCGTGGTCGGTGCCGTAACTGGCATTGGAAGCTGCTCTGCGCCCGAACTCGGATAATGTACAGGTAACGACACGGTCTTCCAACCCCTGTGCCTGTAAGTCATTTTGAAAGGCTTCCACCGCAGCGGATATATGGTAAAGCAGTGCAGCATGATTACCCAGGGTAGGATCGTACTCCTCTACCTGCCCTCCGTGGGTGTCGAACCCACCGATTCTGGCCAGAAATATCTTAGTCTTGATGCCTCCGCTGAGCATTCTGGCGATCAATTGTAGCTGCGGGGTTAAGGGATTGGTCAAACGACCTGCAGACAACGGGTAAGTCTCCGGATAAGTAACACCAGGGGCGTTGGTACCTTTATCAAAAACTTCTTTCAATCTATCCGCATAAGTATTGGAATTGGCTTCGATATCCATGATCCATTGCAGTTCTTGTCCGTAATGGGTATCGATCACGGAATCAGGCGGAAGTCCACCTGTGCTGTTAATAAGATCGAAGAATTCTTCCGGATTGTTGGCCGCAACCGCTACCGGGATACCATTTTCCTGGTGAAATCCTAATGAGACGGTGGTTCCCAGTTCCAAACCTAGGGGATCGGGCATTTCTGCGGTGGGATAGGCCTCCGGGTAGTTAGGAAAGCAATAATCCAGGTATCGCCCCATCCAACCCGAGCCGTAATAATCGTCGTAATCACCGCCCATGAACATAATATCCCTACTCCGGAAGTGAGATCCGTTATGATTTTCATAGGATACACCTTGTACAATAGCTGCTTTGCCCTGATCGTAAAGGGTTTTGGTCCCGATCATATCCGGATGCAAGCCAACCTGATCCGCTAGGTCCAGGGTGCTGTCTAAGGGTATATAACCTCTAGTACCATCGTCGGGGATGGCTATGTTGGGCCTAATATTGTAGTAATTGGCATATTGGTCTATGGGGATTACCGCATTCAGGCCGTCGTTACCACCGTGCAATTGGATCAACACCAATACTTTATCGTTGGTACTGGAGGCCGCAACCTGCTGTAATTGTCCTTTGGCCAGTACTCCTACGGGTATACCGTTTAAAACAAAGGGAGCGGAAGCCGCTATAGGTATTTTCTTAAGGAAACCTCTACGTCTCATAGCTGTTCTTTTTAATGTAATTGATATTCCGGGGATTGCATCAGCGCGTTAAAAAGGCTCTCCAACTGAGAACGTACGGCAGAATCATCATTGGAACTTTGATAAGTAAACCACTCAGTAGTCCAATTGGCCATGGATAGACCGTCTAAAAGGACATCGTTTAGAAAATGATCAAAACGTACTGTGGTGATGATCTCCGGCAAGAGGTCATCCACCAGCTCTTGAACTATGATCTGAGCATTGGAAGGATCGGAGATGTTGTTTTCAACAAATGTCACGGCATCCAGTTGAAAACCGAATTCATCCATGCTGGTCATAAGCTGGCCAATGTATTCGTAACGGCGTGCCAGGTTATTATGAGAGATCCAGTTGCGATTGAAGTCAGGATTCTGGTGGTAGGCGGCATATCCAGCCACCTCAAAGGGCTCCAGAAGACTCATCCCTTGAAAGTTCATGGGGCGCAGTACCCCTTCATCCATTGCATCTATAAATTCCTGAGTACCACTAGCGGGCAAAACAACACCAAAATAGCGTAAAGTGCCTAAAACAAGTTCTAGCGGTGATTTAATAATAGCGGCATGATTATCGTCATCGGCCAAGGCATTGTCCGCATCATAAAAATGTTCACTGCGGAACAGTTGTTGTAAGACAGGTTGAATCTCGAAGTTGCCATTGCGGAAAGTAGTGGCCAAAGGTTCAATAATATCGGTCTCTATCTCCGGGGTTATCTCATAATACATGAAAAACCGATAGATTTTGCGACATATGTGCCGAGCCGTTTCGTCTTGATTGAAGATCATGGTGATCAACTGATCCAGTTCGTCCAACGTGGCATCCACTGTGGCGTCTTCACCTACCAGCGCATTGGGCACGATTACCGTATTTTGAAAAGCCGCACTAAATGTCTTGGTACCGGCATCGTGGGCATTGGCTACCACCCCGTTGTCACTTCGCACTATGCTGGTGGGGATACCGGTAACAAGATCCAGGTTAAGGAAATCTTCATCGTTGGTATAACCCGAAAGAACCCTGGCAGCCTCTTTAACATCTTGCTCCGTATAATTAGTATAGTCTCCAGGTCCTATTTGCGGCCCCTTTCCAATACTATATAACTCCAGTAGCTCACGCCCGTAATTTTCATTTACATTATTGCGGTCGTTGTCGTTTCCATC
>JAOTYN010000302.1 GCA_029861825.1 Cyclobacteriaceae bacterium | reverse complement strand
AATATACATCCAAAAACAACAGGCTGTTGTGGAATAGATTGGCCAGATAGTTCTTTAATAAAGAAGTCTTAACCGTCAACCTCTTGGCGATAAGGGTTTCGGCCAGATAATAAGGATCCTGGAAAGCGCTGGAAAGTTTACCCTGGTAAAGATGCGGGTAGATGTTCAGCAGGTAATCATTGATCTCCAAAACCAGATGATCGGTAACCTCTTGCTGTTGCTGATGTTCCAGGTGAAGATGGAGGCTGCCCACGTGCAGCAAAGATTCCGCGAAAATTACTTTCATTTTGTCCACCGTATCCTGGGTGCTCAGCTGAAATTCACCGGTAAGGGGATGTTGCACGGGGTGTCCATACATTAAACCCGTAGGTTGCAACAGACCGTATATGATCTCTTCGGATTCCGTAAGCTCCGCCAGCGGTTCGGGCAAACTACCTGCCGTTCTCTGCTCGCAATACAAACGCAGCCATCCTTGAACATTGGGATTCATACCCTAAATTAATCCAACTTAAATTCAAATAAAAAATGCCCGTTGAAAGAACGGGCATTTTTTTGGTTTCTGTAATTTCCGTACTATCTAGCTCCCAGGGCTGCCAAACTGAGACAGGCCGTTAGGGCAAAAGCTCTATTGAAGTCATCATAACTTTCTACACTTTGCTCGAAGTCATTGACATTGGCAAGCCCATGAAAATAGGACAACCCCAGGGTTAAATACTGCGATACTTTATAGTAGATCCCCAGCTTTAACCCGAAATCAACCCCTTTCACATAATCCTTTACATCTTCATCAAAATCGTCCCCCTTGTCCTTGGCACTTATCAGAAACCCTATATAAGGCCCCAGGCCTACCATTAGATTAGCGGTTATGGCATACATTAACATTATAGGGAGCATGATATACCCTAAGCGGGTGCTGCCATCGGAACTGCTGTTGGCCCATTTACTGCCCAGGCCGATATAGAATAATTCCGGCATGAGCATAATATTAGCGCTGATAGCGTAGAGCATGTAAACACCTAACAGGAAACTACCCCGATAATCGTGCTGGTCACTGAAATCACCACCCAGGGTGCTCATTACAAATCCTGCTAAAATGCCGAACTTCAGGGTTTCTTCATCCTGGGGAGCCAGGGCCGGCTCTTCATCAAATACCGAGGGGAACTCCGATTTGAAGGTTTCGGGATCCCCTACTTGCACCCCAAGCTGAACTTGATCCCCATAGGTTTTGTAAGTTGGTTTGTCGACGGACAACCCCAGCTGAATGCCGGAGGCCATCATGGCATTGCAAATTAGCAAGGCACATGCGGTTAATAGCAGTTGCTTCATAGTTTTCTTGATTAATGGTTATAGATCTTCTGATGGTTTGGATCTGCTTTAATATAGTAATATTATATGATTATTGCAATATTGATTATTATTTTTCTAAGTAGAAACGCCTATAATTTCCACGTCCTTAAGAAATTAGCAATAGACACTTTACAAATGCCATAAAGTAAGGAGTTGTAGGTATCTGATGCAATTCGGTGATTTAGGGGGTCAGTCCTGTATGGTTACCGGAACATCTTGTGGTTGCTTGGGCCGCACCTTCACTGCCCACAATCCGGTGTTCATGTCAGTAAAAAAGACATGCCCTTTATAAGGACGGGCACCCCAGGTCATGGCCATGTTGGGGACCTTCCCTTGAGGATCCCGGGGCACAAAATGGCCGATTTCCCTTCCCTGCCGGTAAAGATCACCCATCAATTCACCGCTTATATCAACCACTCTCACCCCTCCTGTATAGTAGCCGATATAAAGGGTTTCATCTTCTACCCAGTAGTTGTGAGCTCCCGCTTCCGGCACTTGGTAGCTGGCCACCTCTAGGGGATTGTCCTTGTCGGTCCAATCTATGAAATGAATGTACCCCCGAGGTTGCAATGTTTCTGTCAAGCCTTTACTAAGCCATTGCAATGGAAAGATCTCATCTCCGGCAATCACATAAAATTTGTTGGCCGAAGGACTGCGGAAAGGAAAGGTAGTATGATTGGCATCGCCTGTTACCTTGGTACGGGAGATCTCCACCGGATTGGCGGGACTGCCGCCGGCTACTCCGTTCCCAATATCCACCATGATCACTCCATCGTTCCAGTTGGAAGAATAAGCGATGCCATCGTCCACCCAAACGTCGTGGATGGCCCTGGCAGGATTGTCAATTTCGAACCGGCCCACCCGGTGGGGTTGGGTGGGATCAGATATGTTTATAATCTCATAGTGCTGACCATTACTTAGGGCATAAACATGCTCTTGGTAGATGAACAGATTATGAACACCTCCGGTAAGCCGGTCGTTGTATTGAGACAGGATCTTTACGTTCTTGGGATTGGCCACGTCAAGGATCACAATTCCGTTTTTCCGGCTGGAGGCCCCTTCCCGGCTTATCACGCAGACCTTGCCGTCATCGGAGATTTTCACGTCATTCACATTACGGGCATCTACCTGTATGCTGTCGATGCGCTGAATATTTGCTGGATCGGTTATGTCCCAAAAATACGCCATCCCGTCTGCGCTGAAGGTACCGGTAACTGCGTAGTCACGGCCGTCCACACCTTCCCACAACCAGAAATCCGTGGTGTGTTTGTTGGTAACCGTACCCCTGCCGGTCACCTCAATATCCTGTTGTACATGGCGCTCCACCACATTGATGGAGTAACTGGCCGTACGTCCCCCGGCAATGGCGTTGACGGTGTAGAAGCCTGGCCTTTCAGCCACAAAGGCCCCATCGCCCCGTATCATGGCGCCGGGGCTACCCATGCTCTGAGCGGAAGCGCTGGAGATACTGAAATTAACGGGTACCTCAATTTCCCTATTTTGTTCGTAGGTTTTGGCCTCCAAATAAACCACGTCCCCGGTTCTTACCTGATCGTGGCTGGCCTTCAGGGTTATGTTGCTTACTTTAGAAGGTATTACCGTCAGGCTGTAGGTGGAGGCTGCTTTGCCGATGGCTGCACTTATGCGTGTTTTCCCCGGTTTCAACAGGCGCAATTGATGAAAGGCGTCTATTGTGGCTACTTGTGGGTTGGACGAAATCACTTTGGGAGCAGCGGAAACGATGGCCACCCCTTTTTCATCCAAAACCTCAAAGTCCATTGAAAGTACCGAGCCTTCCATGGCTTTAGGGGGAAGATCTTTAATGCTTATTTTGGCCGGAGCCCAGTTTTCCACCTTCACTTGCAGGTAGTCCCGGAAGAAAGCACCCTCGGGATTAAACCAAAAGACCGCCAAATTATAGGTGCCCACGGACATGCCGGTAATATTTCCCAGAGTATCGGCCAAAGCTCCACTTGAGGGCACTACTCCGCTGCTGCGCAATGTAATGAACGAGAACTTTCCATTCTGGAGTTCCTCTCCGGCTTCGTTGAAAGCTTTGATCCGAACCTGTTGGGTGTCTCCTACCTTCACCACCATAGGATTGGGTTCAATTACCAGGCCTTTTCCGGATTTGGATGTTGGCATCAGGTCTTGAGCCCCTACTATCAAACTGGCTCCCAGGAACAATATCAAACAAAAAAATAATTTGAATCGCGTCATAATTTTAAGCAGCTAGGTGTTTTATAAATGTAATAAAATTTCCCAAAGCAGATGATGGAGAACATTAATTTCAAGTGCGGCTCAGCAGCAGGGCCCACAAAGACCGTTTTCCGGTAAATATTTTAATTTCATATTGCCCATTTAAATTCCCCGGAAATAATTAATATTCCGTAGTAATCCAGGCTTCAATTTTTTCGTGCTCAACCAACTCCACCAACCTGTCCATAATGCCCCTTTGATTTTTTTTCGCTGGGCCTTTGGTTTTTTAGTGGCCGCAGAATGCTGGGGTGCTATCCTCACCGGCTGGGTGAAAAATGCCATGATAGAACCGGTCTTTAATTTCACCTTTATCGGTTTTGAATGGCTGCAACCACTGCCCGGGTACGGCATGTACGGCTACTACTTCCTCATGGGATCCTTGGGTCTGTTGATAATGGTAGGGTGCTATTACCGGGCCAGTCTAAGTTTGTTTACCCTAATGTGGTGGGGTAGTTATCTCATGCAAAAGTCGTTCTACAACAACCACTATTATTTACTGATCCTGTTTTGCCTGGTGATGCTGATTGTTCCGGCCCACCACAACGCTTCCCTTGATGCTCGAAGACTTCCCCATATTCGCAGTAACTTTTGCCCTGCTTGGTGCATTCGGATCTTTCAACTACTCTTACTGGTGGTGTATACCTATGCGGGTGTGGCCAAACTCTATCCGGGCTGGTGGGAAGGTCATTTTATTGAGGTAGCGCTCCAGCACAAGCAACATTGGCCACTGATCGGGCCCCTACTGCAAAGTCCTATACTGCAAAAGATGATCATTGTGGGTGGTATGGTATACGATCTTTCCATAGTTCCCCTGTTGTTGATAAAAAGAACCCGTAAAGTAGCGGTAGCCGCTTCCGTGGTATTTCATCTTTTTAACTCCATTGTATTTGGTATTGGAATTTTTCCATACTTAATGCTGGCCTGCCTCATGTTCTTTTTTCCCATGGACAAATTGGGGGAAAAATGGCTACCCAAAGTGAATGAGGAGCCTACCGAATGGCCTCAAATGTCCAAGGTATTACAGGTAGGGCTTGCCGCTTTCTTTATCTTACAAGTGACCTTGCCCCTGCGCCATCATCTCTTTGAGGGAGACGTGTTACGCACTGAAGAAGGGCACCGAATGTCCTGGCGTATGATGCTTCGCACCAAATCGGGATTTGTGAGGTTTAAGGTAGTGGATAGGGACGAGGGGACCTCTGAACTGGTTCATCCTAATGAGTACCTCACCCCCAAGCAAACGGCCCGCCTAGCCACCCATCCAGATATGATCTGGCAGTTTAGCCGCTTTCTACAACGGGAATATGAAAAACAAGGCTCACCCAACCTTGAGATTTACGCCATTGGGCAGGTCAGCATCAATGGTAGTGAAATGCAGTCCATGATCGATCCTCAAACGGACTTGCTGTCGGTGGATTGGCACAGGTTTAAGCACAAACCCTGGATTTTGACCGATTAGTGACGCTATCAATTATGGATTAAATGGTATATTGGAACTACACAAAAAGAAATTATGAGTGCATCAAATCCATTTGATCAATTTGATCTTAATGGCAGTACCGCTCTCATTACTGGCGCCAGTAAAGGGATCGGAAAGTCCATAGCCCGCTCTTTGGGCCAGCAGGGAGCTCATGTCATTATAAGCAGTCGGAATCAAGAAACCCTGGACCAGGTGAAGCAGGAGTTCATAGACCAAGGGATTGACTGCACGGCTATAGCTGCTAAGATCGGTGATCCCTTAAGCATGCAAGATTTGATGGAAGCATCATTAAAGCAACAGGGAGGCGTGCACATTCTGGTCAACAATGCCGCTGCCAACCCTTCATTCGGTCCCTTGCTCAAAACGGATCAGGCAGTTTTTGATAAGATCCTGGAAGTGAATCTAAAAGGACCACTGGAGTTGGCTAAGATGTGCTACCCTGGTATGAAAGAAGCCGGGTGGGGTTCTGTGATCAATATAAGCAGTGTGGGGGGA
>JAOTYN010000301.1 GCA_029861825.1 Cyclobacteriaceae bacterium | reverse complement strand
ACGGATGGCCCGTGTTGAAGGACTATACCAATAATCGGAATTTAATACCACCACGGCCACGTTGTCGTGAGTGTAATAAAATACGTTCTCCTCGTAAGTTGGGAAATTGGCGGTTTTCTTGTCAGGATCGTAAACTGCACCGTCCTCGCTGATCGGCCCGTTAGTAGGATTTACAAAATTCTGGGCGAAGATCACCTCGCCAGACTCCGTATCATAGGGGAAGCGGTCCAGAGATACAAAGACCGTGTCCTCCCGGCTGATGAACAATCTATTTAAAGCTTCATGATTGCCCATGCTCACATAAACCGGCATATAGTGGGCGAAAGGCTGTATGGCCCTTTTCCAATTGGCATATTGCAATTGCATGGCTTCAGGCCTAGTCTCATATCCATTGATCAAGTCACCGGAAAATTGCATGAAAGAAACCCCTTTTTCCACATTCATAGCCATAATACGCTTCATGATATAGGCGTTGGCTCCCCACATGTCCCGCTCACCTCCGCCGTTGCCGCTTCGGGAATCGCTGGCATATGAAAAGGTAAAGGCTGTTCTTGAACCTGGTGACGGTGCTGTTTTCAGTTGATATTTATATTCATTTTCTTCAATCATTACGCTGTAATCATACACCTTATCAGGCTCTAACCCGTTTACTGGTATTTCGTGCACTGTATTTAAGTTACTGCTAAAAGTATTGCCATTGATTCGCACCTCTGCGTCATGTGCTATATTTAAAGTGAATGAGATAGTGGCACCATGGGGGCCTAGTAAATTGATAAACGGTCCTTCAATCATGGTGATGTCCACGGCAAACGGTCCGGTACCCTCAAAGGTTACCAAACCATCATACAAGAAGTTGCCATGCTCATTAATTACTCGATAGCCCAGAGTGCCTTTGCCACTCTTTTCCCAGCCGATCATATCATAGCGTCCGCGTAAGCTGGTGGCGATGTTGATGCTGGCACGGCCGGAATCAATTTCCACCGAACGGGCAAAGTAAACTGGATGAGGATGTTTTGAATCTCCGTACGGTACGAAACCATAGTACATTCGACCCTGCAAACCTTGAAAATTGAAATCAATACCAGTGGCGGTTCCTACAGGGCTTCCCATGACCTGATTCAGGCTGTACTCAGCAGTTTCTATTAGCTCATAAATCTTGCGATCGTTCTTAGGTATGTAAAAACCGTTTTCGTCATGCTCCAGGTTGGAAAGCACTTCCGGCACTGGGTTTTTGGGAGCCTTTTGGGTTTTCTGGGCGGCCATATCCGCACATGAAAACAATAAACCGGTGCTCAAACCAATCATTAGCATATATCGAATCATAGTTTTAATTTAGATGGAAAAGCAAAATAGCAAATACCATTCAAATCCAAACGATTTGAATTTCATTTTTCTCTTAGAAGACCAGAAAATAATGCTTCCCGAATCTCTGCCGATTTTTCAAGTTGACGCTTTTACTGAAAACCTTTTTGGTGGTAATCCAGCAGCGGTTTGTCCACTGAAACACTGGTTGCCGGATGAAACTATGCAAAAAATTGCCTCCGAAAATAACCTGTCGGAAACGGCCTTCCTGGTACCCATGGATGGAGGATTCCACATCCGTTGGTTTACCCCCAAACTGGAAGTAGATCTTTGTGGGCACGCTACCCTGGCGAGTGCGTATGTGATATTTAATGAATTGAACTATCCATCAAACTCTATTGAGTTTCAGTCAAAAAGTGGGCTACTGCAGGTCAGGCAAGAACAGCAGCGGATTATCCTGGACTTTCCCTCCGACTCTCCTGAGCCCTGTACCCCACCCAACGGTTTACTGGATGCCTTGGGCATTGATGCCGTTGAGGTGCTAAAAGGAACGACGGACTATTTGGTTGTGCTGCCCCAGGAAACAGATATCCGAGCCGCTGCTCCAAACTTTGCCCGGTTATCCCAAGTGGAAGCCCGGGGTATCATTATTAGCGCACCCGGTGACCAAGCGGATTTCGTATCCAGGTTCTTCGCCCCAGCCAGTGGCATAGACGAAGATCCGGTAACCGGGTCGGCCCATTGTACGCTTACCCCTTATTGGAGCCATCGATTGAATAAATCAACACTTCAAGCCCGACAACTATCACATCGGCAAGGTGTACTGCAATGTACCATGAAGAATGACCGGGTATTACTGAGCGGACAAGCGGTACTTTATATGAAAGGAAACATTACCGTGTAGTAATTGCCATATCACTAATCTCCAATCTCTAATCTCTAACCTTCTAGTCTTGATCCAGTACCTGGATCAATTTACCACTTTTCAAGTGTTCGTTTAGGTAACTCACATACTGTTGAAATAGTAACAAATAACTGGGGCCATTATAGGCCACTCCGTGAGCACCAGGAGGATAAATGCGCAGATCATGGTCTTTACCATTATCGATCAGTGCCCGTACAAGTTGCATAGTGTGTTGCATATGAACATTATCGTCCATACCGCTGTGGGCAATGAACATATTGGCTTTCAGATTGCCGGCGTAGCTTACCGGTGCTGTTGCCTTATATCCCGCTTCATTTTCTTCCAACAAGCCCATATAGCGTTCCGTATAGATAGTATCATAAAGCCTCCAGTCGGTTACTGGAGCCCCCACCAATGCCACTTTAAACACATCTGGATGCTTAAGCACCGTTAAACTGGACATATAACCTCCATAGCTGTGTCCGCGTATGGCCATGTTGTCACCGTCAATCCAGGATTTACCTGTTAAATATTTGGCAGTCTCCACAAAGTCGTGACTTTCCCAATGTCCCAGGTTTTTGTAAACCACTTTTTCGAAATTACTGCCATATCCCCCGCTGCCCCGATTGTTTACACTGGCGATCACATACCCCTGCTGCGCCAAATATTGTTCCCAGCCGTTTGTGGCATAGCTGTTGTAAACAGACTGAGCGCCAGGCCCGCCATAGATATTCAAAACCAATGGGTAGCTTTGGGAAGGATCAAAATCCACGGGCTTTATGAGATAGCCCTGCAATTTTTGACCGTCGGAGGTGGTGAACTCAAATAACTCCTTTGGAGCATAGTTCATTTTCTTCTGATACTCACCCACCTGATCATTAGTCTCAAACACATGTACCGACTCCCCTTTGCCGTTATGCAAAGAGACCTGGGTGGGTGTATTTGTGTTGGAATATTTGTCTACATAATATTGAGCTCCGGGAGCCATATTGATCTGATGCCTACCCGGCTCAGTAGTCATTCGTTTAAGGTTGCGACCCCTAAAATCCACCCAGTAAAATTGCCGCTCCAAAGGTGACACCTCAGTGGAAGTATAGTAAATGCGTTGTTTCTTGGCATCGACCGCTTCCACGCGCACCACTTCCCAAGGTCCTTTGGTTACTTGGTTCAGCAACTTTCCACTGTAATCATACCGGTAGATATGACTCCAACCGTCGCGATCCGAAACCCACAGGAACTGATCAAGACCTTCCGGAAAGAAGAACAGATGATTGATTCCCGCGAAAAAATCGAAAACATCGATCCAAGCCTGGGATTTTTCCTCCATAATCATGTTGGTGGCGCCGCTGGTCACATCACCCATAAACAGCTTCAGGTGATTTTGATGTCGGTTCAGATGCACTACTGCCAGCTGATTTTTTTGAGAGGTCCAATATAATCTGGGCACATACCCATCGCCGATTTGCAGATCCATCCAGTTTATCTCACCTGAAGGTACATGGACCGCTCCAATTTTAACTTTAGGATTGATGTTGCCCACCTTGGGATACTTTATTTTCACGTACTCCTGTTGCTGACCTGAGTAATCGGTCATCTGATATACCGGCACCTCACGTTCATCGGATTGCCAAAAGGCAATATATTGGCCGTCACGAGACCAATACCACGCTTTTGCCAGACCAAATTCCTCTTCATAGACCCAGCCAAAACGCCCGTTGTAAAAATGCTTTTGGGCATCAAATGTCAGTTGCTTTTCGTTTTCACTCTTGAAATCGAACACAAACAGGTTCCCGGCCCTTTCGTATCCCACTTGACTTCCATCGGGCGATAATTCAGCGGTCTGTGCATCCTTGGCCACCAGTTTCAAGGTCTGAGTTTCCAGGGCGTAGAAATAATAATCCGATACTCCGGATCTACGCCAAATTGGACGAAAATTGCACTGGAAAAGAATGTATTTAGAATCCTGGGACCATTGAAATGAGCTGTATTCAAAGGGTTCTGCGGAGCCCGGGAAGCTCATCCCACTGGCATCAAATATTAATTGATCCGCTCCGTTTGCTGGCTCGAAGGACCTGATCTCATCACCTTGATCTGTGGAGGCGGTAAAGGAAAATCGATTGCCGCCATCGATCCAATTTATATCTTGAGGGCCCTGTTCACCGGCAAGAATCCATTGAGCCGCCAGCGCCTGTTTCAGATTGGAATAATTTTCTTGGGCTGGCAAAATTCCATAAAGGCACCAGCAAATGCCAAAGGTGAGAATGATTCTACGTTTCATAATTTATTCTATCTCATTTCTAAGTGCCGGGTCATAACCCAGAATCTTCATCATCGCTTCTGGATCTTGTTCAGCAGCATATACCCTAGTATTTATGGAACCATCGGCGTTTCGGTCAATGATTATATGTTGAGGAGCAGGAATCAAACAATGCTGAATTCCCCCGTATCCTCCCAAGGACTCCTGGTAGGCACCGGTGTGAAAGAATCCAATATACAATGGTTGTCCATTATCTATCCGAGGAAGGAATACTTCCGAAGAATGCGTCTCTGAGTTATAGTAGTCCATACTATCGCAGGTTAACCCTCCTATATTCACCCTATGAAAAGGTTCATGCCATTTATTGATTGCCAACAGTACAAATTTTTTATTCTGACCCCAGGTATCCGGTAAATTCGTAATGAAAGAACCGTCAATCATATACCAAAGTTCTTTATCATTCTGCAATTTTTGGTCCAAAATAGAATAGATCATGGCACCGCTCTCCCCTACGGTATAGCTTCCGAACTCTGTCATTACATGAGGTACCGGTACATGATTTTTATGACAGATCCATTGAATGTTCTCAATAATCTGCTCGATCATGTACTGATAGTCATAGTCAAAGTGCAAAGAAGTTTTTATAGGAAATCCTCCCCCGATGTCCACAGTATCCAATTCAGGACATATCTTTTTTAACTCGCAATACTTATACATAAACCGGCTGAGCTCACTCCAATAGTAGGCATTATCGGCCATCCCGGTATTGATAAAGTAATGGAGTAGCTTCAATTTAGCATTACTATCTTTTATGGTGTTCTGGTAATAGTCCACTACATCATGATACCGCACTCCCAGCCGGGAAGTGTAAAATTCAAACTGAGGTTCCTCATCGGAAGCTAACCGGATGCCGATTTGGTAAGGCTCTTTAATCCGCGACTGGTAATAGTCCAGCTCTTTCAAATTGTCCAATACCGGGATGCAATTACTAAAACCGCTATGTATCAGGTCCGCAATCTTTTGCAAGTAAAGTGGTCTTTTAAACCCATTGCAAATGATGTAACGGTCCTGGCCCAGCTGTCCTTGTTCATATAACCGCTGAACAATTTGAATATCGAATG
>JAOTYN010000013.1 GCA_029861825.1 Cyclobacteriaceae bacterium | reverse complement strand
CTTGCGCATGAACTTTCCGTAAACCGGGTGCTTCACTTTACGGTCCACTTGGACCGTAATGGACTTATCCATTTTATTGCTGACCACTTTGCCGGTACGTTCTTTTCTTAAGTTTCTTTCCATGGCGCTAATTCTCAATTTTTTGTTTGGCTGTCAACTCTGTATACATTCTGGCGATCAACTTCTTGGTTTGCTTGATCTTGACCGGATTCTCAATGGGAGAAATGGCATGTGCAAATTTCAATTTTTGCAAATTCTCTTTCTCAGAAGAGATGCGCTCATGCAATTCATCTATGGAGAGTGACTTTATTTCTGAATTCTTCATAATACTATTATCCAACGTAATCCGGTCGTACTACAAACTTAGTTTTAATGGGCAGTTTTTGGGCTGCCAGCCTCAGGGATTCCTCAGCTAATTCCCGGTCAACTCCTGCAGATTCGAACATAATGGTTCCGGGCTTAACTACTGCTACCCAGTATTCCGGGGCACCTTTACCTTTTCCCATCCTTACCTCCGCAGGTTTCTTGGTAATAGGCTTATCCGGAAAGATCCGGATCCAAACTTGTCCTTCTCTTTTCATGGCCCTGGTTACCGCAATACGGGCTGCCTCAATCTGTCTGCTGGTGATCCAGCCTGATTCAAGGGCTTTCAATCCGTAAGTGCCGAAGGCAATAGTATGACCTCTTTGGGCAATGCCTTTTACCCGGCCCTTTTGCATTCTGCGGAATTTCGTTCTCTTAGGTTGTAACATTACTCTATCATTTGACTGCTAAACGCAGTGATATCAATCTATCTTCTTTTTCTTTTAGCCCCGCCATCGCGCTTACGACGACCCATATCTCCTCCGGTTTTGCCGATATTGGGAGAAAGATCTCTTTTTCCAAAGATCTCTCCGTTGAAGATCCAAACTTTTATGCCGATTTTTCCATAAACCGTGTTGGCTTCGGACACGGCATAGTCAATATCCGCCCGCAGGGTATGCAGTGGGATTCGACCGTCTTTATATTGCTCAGAACGGGCCATCTCGGCACCGCCTAATCGTCCTGAAACTTTAATCTTGATTCCCTGAGCCCCCACACGCATGGCACTTGCTATGGCTTGCTTCATAGCCCGGCGATAAGAGATCCTGGCTTGCAGTTGCTGGGCGATGGATTCCCCTACCAATCTGGCATCCAGTTCAGGTCTTTTAATTTCAAAAATATTGATCTGAATGTCTTTCCCGGTGATCTTCTTAAGCTCCTCTTTTATCTTGTCCACCTCGGCGCCCCCTTTACCGATCACTACTCCCGGCCTGGCGGTGTGAACAGTCAAAGTGATGCGTTTTAAGGTGCGTTCGATGACGATTTTAGAGATTCCGCCCTTAGGTATACGAGCACGTATATAATTGCGAATCTTGTGATCCTCAACGATCTTATCGGAAAAGTCTTTGCCACCATACCAGTTGGAATCCCAACCTTTTACAATGCCAAGTCTTAGACCTATTGGGTTTACTTTTTGTCCCATTATAACTTATTTAGAATCTTCTTTTTCTTCAGAAACCTCAGCTGCCACCTCCGCTTTGTTGTCTACCACCAGGGTAACATGATTGGAACGCTTCCTGATACGGTGCGCTCTTCCCTGAGGTGCCGGTCGCAATCTTTTTAGAATGCGAGCACTGTCTACAAAGATCTCTTTCACGTACAAGTCTGCTTCTTCCAGACGTACCTCTTCATTCTTTGCTTGCCAATTGGCAACGGCCGACAACAAAAGCTTCTCTAAGCGGGCTGCACCCACTTTAGGTTCGAACTTCAAAATGTTCAAGGCACTATTAACAGACTCACCTCTGATCATATCGGCGACTAAGCGCATTTTACGAGGAGAGGTGGGCACATTATTTAGTCGAGCTATCGCTTCCATATTCAATTATCTTTTGCCTTTGTCCTTCTTAGCCACGTGACCCCTAAAATTTCTGGTTGGCGCAAACTCGCCAAGCTTATGCCCCACCATATTCTCCGTCACGTAAACAGGGATAAATTTATTTCCGTTGTGCACCGCAAAAGTATGACCCACAAAATCCGGGGATACCATAGACCTTCTTGACCAGGTCTTTATCACGGACTTCTTTCCGGATTCGTTCATATTATCCACCTTTTTCTCCAGGCGGAAATCGATATAAGGTCCTTTTTTTAGTGATCTTCCCATTGCCTAAGCCTTATTTCTTAATTATAAATTTATCGCTGTATTTCTTCTTAGCCCTGGTCTTATACCCTTTAGCATAAAGACCTTTTCTGGATCGAGGGTGACCTCCTGAAGCCTTACCTTCTCCACCACCCATTGGATGATCAACAGGGTTCATAGCAACTCCACGAACCCGAGGTCTGCGACCAAGCCACCGGTTTCGCCCCGCCTTTCCCAGGCTTACATTCATATGCTCCGCATTGGAAACGGTACCTACCGTGGCCATGCAGGTGTTCAACACCATTCTCATTTCGCCAGAAGGCAACTTCAAGGTAGCATACTTACCTTCCCTGGCCAGTATCTGTGCATAAGCTCCAGCGCTGCGGGCCATGGCAGCACCTTTACCGGGCTTCAACTCGATATTGTGAACAATGGTACCTAAAGGAATTTTACCTATAGGCAGGGCATTACCCACCTCTGGAGCTACTTTATCACCAGACACCACTGTTTGACCTACTTTAAGTCCTTCAGCTGCGATGATGTAGGACTTGGCGCCGTCGGCATAATACAATAATGCGATCCTCGCAGATCGCATGGGGTCATACTCAATGGACTTAACCGTGGCAGGAACGTCGAATTTGAGTCGCTTGAAATCAATCTCACGCATACGCTTCTTATGACCACCACCCATGTAGCGCATAGTCATCCGACCGCTATTATTTCTGCCTCCAGACCTCTTGTTGGGCCGCAACAGGGACTTTTCAGGTTTGCCTGCGGTTATCTCATCAAAACTGGGCGCCATTCTGTAGCGCTGTCCTGGAGTTACTGGTCGTAATTTTTTTACTGGCATCTTCTTATTACCTATCGATTATACTCCACTATAAAAGTCGATCACTTCACCATCGGCTACTTTCACAATAGCTTTTTTGTAGGAAGCCGTCCTACCCGTGATGAGGCCAGACTTGGTGAATCGAGACTTGGACTTACCTTGATACCTCATGGTATTCACGTCCTCGACCGTTACCCCATACATTTGTTCAATTGCTCGTTTGATCTGGATCTTGTTTGCATTCATGCTAACCACAAATCCATAGCGGCCTTCTTCGTTCAAGGCCGAGATCTTTTCAGTAACCAGTGGTTTAATCAATACACTCATTTAAGTAGGGTTTCAATTTTTTCAACAGAACTTTCACTGATTAACAAATTGTCGGCATGCAGTACCTCGTATGTATGCAAGGTATCTACTGTGGTTACCTTGGCCTTGGGCAAATTCCTGCTGGAAAGAACAATGTTCTTGTCTGCTTCCGGAAGCACCAACAAGGTTTTCTTGTCCTGCAATTTGAGCGAGGTCAACAGTTTTAGGTAGTCCTTGGTCTTAGGAGCGTCAAAATTAAAATCCTCCAAAACCTTAATGCCATCTTCTTTGGCTTTATAGCTAAGGGCTGACTTGCGGGCTACTGATTTAAGTTTCTTATTTAATTTAAAGCCGTAATCCCTGGGCCTAGGGCCGAAGGCCCTGCCTCCTCCTCGGAACAGAGGAGATTTAATGCTACCTGCACGTGCCGTTCCCGTTCCTTTTTGTCGTTTGATCTTGCGGGTCGATCCGACTATATCCGCCCTTTCCTTGGCCTTATGAGTCCCTTGCCTTTGATTGGCCATATATTGTTTGACATCCATATATATGGCATGGTCGTTGGGCTCAATGCCGAATATCTCATCGGCCAGATCGATTTTTTTTCCGGAGTCCTTACCGCTGTTCTTGTATACTGAAACTTTCATGATTATTTCTCAAGTATCACCGTTGAGTTCTTGGCGCCTGGTATTGCTCCACTTACTACTATTAAATTTTCCTCCGGCATGATCTTTAGGACTCTCAGGTTAAATACCTGTACTCTATCACCTCCCATTCTACCGGCCATCTTCATGCCTTTAAATACCCTCGACGGATATGATGCAGCGCCGATGGAACCGGGGGCTCTCATGCGGTTATGCTGACCATGAGTGGCATCGCCCACACCAGCGAAATTATGCCGGCGAACAACACCTTGAAAGCCTTTTCCTTTTGAGGTTCCAATGGCCTCTACATAATCGCCTTCTTCAAAGAGACTGCTGACTTCCAGGGTCTGACCCAAGGTCAATTCTTCCTCTGAGTTCAATTGGAAATCACGAAATTCCGCCAGCTTCAGTTTGGGTGAAGTCTTGGCCTTCTGAAAGTGACCTTTCATAGCCTTAGTGGTGTGCTTATCCTTGCGCTCACCCCAGCTAAGCTGCACAGCCTCGTAGCCGTCCGTTTCCTTGGTTTTGATTTGAGTTACCACGCAAGGACCTGCTTCAATAACCGTACATGGTATATTGCGCCCGTTCTCATCGAACAAGCTGGTCATGCCAATTTTTTTTCCAATTATTCCAGACATTTTTCTGAATTTTTGCCTTTCAATTTCTCTCCTATCTAAGCCCTGCCACCCCCTGGCCTTTAGCAAAGGACTGCAAAGATAGCAAATAATTAAATGTAACCAAAGTTCAAGATTTCAAAACCCCAAAAAAAAGAACCAATAGATTTTAGGGTATTGGTTCTTTCCAAAAGGTCTTGGATTTCTTATACTTTTATCTCCACATCTACCCCACTGGGCAGCTCCAATTTCATCAACGCATCAACAGTTTTGGTACTGTTCGAATAGATATCAACTAAACGCTTATAGGTACACAGCTGAAATTGCTCGCGAGACTTCTTATTCACATGAGGTGAACGAAGAACGGTGAATTTTTCCTTGACAGTAGGCAGGGGAATAGGACCGCTTACTACTGCTCCGGTGGTTTTCACTGCGCGAACGATCTTCTCGGAAGATTTGTCGACCAAATTGTGATCGTAGGACTTAAGCTTGATTCGGATCTTTTGATTCATAATATCTTTATTTAACAGCAGCGCCTTTCACTTTTTCAATGATACCTTCTGCCAAGTGTGCAGGAACCGGATCATAATGAGAGAAAGTCAAGGTTGCCGAAGCTCTACCGGATGAAATGGTCCTCAAATCTGTAACATACCCGAACAATTCCGACAACGGAACATCAGCTTTGATTATTTGAGCCCCTCCTTTAGAATCCATTCCTTTCATGATACCACGGCGCTTGTTAAGATCGCCGGTCACAGGTCCGGTATACTCTTCGGGTGTAACCACTTCCACCGACATAATGGGCTCCAGCAGCTGCGGAGCAGCTTTGTTGGCGGCGCTCTTATAACCCAAGCGGGCAGCCAGCTCAAAGGATAAACTATCAGAGTCCACATCGTGGAAGGAACCGTGAAATAATTTTACATACATGGACTCAATAGGGTATCCCGCCAATGGTCCGTTTTTCATGGCCTCCTCAAAACCTTTTTGTACACTGGGTATAAATTCACGGGGAATAACTCCACCCACAATTTTATTTTCGAATTCCAAACCGGGCTTTTCATCTTCACGGGGACCCATTTCGAATACAATATCAGCAAACTTACCACGACCACCAGTTTGCTTCTTATATACTTCTTTATGCTCCACCAATTTGGTAATGCTTTCCTTATATGCCACCTGAGGAGCACCTTGATTGATCTCCACTTTGAACTCCCGCTTCAAGCGATCGATAATGATCTCCAGGTGAAGTTCACCCATACCTCGTAAAACCGTTTGTCCGGTCTCCTGATCGGTCCTGACACTCAAAGTGGGGTCTTCCTCAACCAGTTTGGAGATGGCTACGCCCAATTTGTCTATATCGGCCTGAGCTTTGGGTTCGATGGCATATCCAATCACCGGGTCAGGGAAAGACATGGACTCCAATACCACGGGCGATCCTTCCTCTACCAGGGTATCACCGGTTTTAATGTCTTTAAAACCTACGCCAGCACATATATCACCGGCTTCCACTACATCGATAGGGTTTTGCTTGTTGGAGTGCATCTGCATCAAACGTGAGATCCGCTCCTTCTTACCGGTCCTCATATTGGTCACATAAGATCCTGCAGGCAATTTACCGGAGTAAACCCGGAAAAAGCACAAGCGACCCACGAAAGGATCGGTGGCGATTTTAAAAGCCAACGCTGAAAAAGGCTGATTAACATCTGGTTCTCTGGTTACTGCTTCTTCGGTCTTAGGATTGGTCCCTTCAACCGGAGGCAGATCCATAGGGGAAGGTAGATAAGCACATACTGCATCCAGCACCGCCTGAACTCCTTTATTCTTAAAGGCTGATCCACACAAAACCGGAGAGAATGACATATCGATCACCGCTTTGCGTATAGCCTCCATCATTTCTTCTTTGGTAATAGAATCCGGATCTTCGAAGAACTTTTCCAGGAGTTCATCGTCGTATTCTGCAACGCTTTCTACTAGTTTCTGGCGCCATTCATCAACCGTTTCCTTGAGGTCATCGGGAATTTCCACCACCTGGTAGGTCATGCCGCTGTCCTCCTCATTCCATACAATGGCTTGATTGGTGATCAGATCAACCACCCCTTTAAAATTTTCCTCGGCTCCAATAGGCACCTGCAGGGGAACCGGGTTGGCCCCTAGTTTCTCTTTGATCTCGGTAACTACATTAAAGAAGTCAGCTCCGGAACGATCCATTTTATTCACAAAGCAGATACGGGGCACATTGTACTTATCGGCCTGTCGCCAAACCGTCTCCGACTGCGGCTCCACTCCGGAAACTGCACAAAATAAAGCTACTGCTCCGTCCAGGACTCTTAATGATCGCTCCACCTCTACGGTGAAATCCACGTGACCAGGGGTATCAATTATATTAATCCGATAATCGGCGGTGCTATCGATCGGCTGACCCTGCTCCGTGGGATATTTCCAAAAAGTGGTGGTGGCAGCACTGGTGATGGTGATTCCCCTCTCTTGTTCCTGCTCCATCCAATCCATGGTGGCCGCACCATCATGTACCTCCCCTATTTTATGACTTAATCCTGTATAATACAGGATTCGTTCTGTGGTGGTGGTCTTACCGGCATCAATATGGGCCATGATGCCGATATTTCTTAAAAATTTTAAATCCTTTGCCATCCCGGTTCTAAATACTAAAATCTAAAATGTGAAAATGCCCTGTTGGCTTCTGCCATACGATGGGTATCGTCTTTCTTTTTGATGGCTGAACCTTCGCCTTTGCTGGCGGCCACGATCTCCGCTGCCAATCGTTCTTTCATGGTTTTTTCACCACGCCCACGGGAGTATCGGATCAACCATTTAATGCCCAATGAAACCTTGCGATTAGGTCGCACCTCCAAAGGGACTTGGAAGGTAGCTCCTCCTACGCGACGGCTTTTTACCTCTACGGAGGGCATCACGTTGTTCAGGGCCTTCTTCCATATTTCTAAACCATTTTCCTTGGTTTTGTCTTCAACCAAGTCAATAGCATCATAAAAAATGCCGTAGGCCACGGATTTCTTGCCATCTACCATTAGGTAGTTCACAAATTTGGTAACCAATTCGTCCTTAAATTTAGGATCGGGTAAAACGTATCTTTTTTTAGGCTTAGATTTTCTCATTTGAAATTATTTTTTGGGCCTTTTGGCGCCATACTTAGACCTACGCTGCAACCTTCCGCTAACCCCTGCGGTATCCAGAGCTCCTCGAATGATATGATATCGAACTCCAGGCAAATCCTTTACCCGACCTCCCCTGATCAGTACTATGGAGTGCTCCTGCAGGTTGTGTCCTTCACCGGGTATGTAAGCGTTGACTTCCTTCCCGTTGGTGAGCCTTACCCTAGCCACTTTACGCATGGCAGAATTAGGCTTTTTAGGAGTGGTGGTATATACTCTGGTACAAACCCCACGGCGCTGAGGACAGGAATCCAATGCCGGAGATTTGGATTTGGAAGTGAGCTTTTTTCTACCTTTTCTGACTAATTGTTGTATTGTAGGCATTTATCAATATTTCTTTTCCTTGAAATTTCGGAATGCAAAATTAGTCAAATAGACCAACTATCCAAACTAATATGGGTGTAAATAGCGGATAAATGCCCGCGGTTCTGAAAGGGATTAGGCCTCACCTACGGTACCACCAAAATTAATGGGAAACTTTGGAGCCTCTTCCGATTGTTTGATGGCTCCAAAAGTCTCCTCAAATTTTTGAATGTTATCCGACAAAGCCTTTAATAGTCGTTTAGCGTGTTCGGGTGTGATCACGATCCGCGATTTGACCTTTGCTTTGGGAACACCAGGCATGAGCCTGATAAAATCAATGACAAATTCACTGTTGGAATGAGCGATCATGGCCAGATTAGCATAGATCCCTTCCGCCACCTCCTCCGTCAATTCGATATTGATCTGATTCTTGTTTGCATCCTCCGCCATGATCTTCTTATTAATTGGTCTCTACTTCGGTTTTCTCCTCAAACTCCTTCTTGGACGACATCAGAGCATCGTACTCTTCCTGAGATCCCACTATAAGATCCTGGTATTCACGACGGCCTGTACCGGCAGGTATCAAGTGACCAACGATCACGTTCTCCTTGAGACCTCTCAGCATATCGGATTTACCTCTGATACTGGCTTCGCTCAGCACTTTGGTGGTCTCCTGGAAAGAGGCCGCCGATATGAAGCTTTCCGTACCCAGAGATGCCTGGGTGATCCCCTGCAGAGTAGGCTTGGAAACCGCAGCTTGAGCATCTCTCACCTCCACAGTCTTCAAATCCTTTCTTCTCAAACTACTGTTCTCATCCCGCAACCTCCTAGAAGTAATAATCATACCGATTTTCAGGCCTTCCGAATCTCCCCCATCGACAATCACTTTCTTGTCAAGGATGGTATCGTTCTCTTCCCTGAAGTGGAATTTGTCCACTATCTGTTTTGGCAAGAAGCTGGTATCACCTGCATCCAGGATCTCCACTTTTTGCATCATCTGTTTTACGATGGTTTCAATGTGTTTGTCATTGATCTTCACACCTTGCAGGCGGTATACTTCTTGAATCTCATTTACCAGATATTCCTGAACCGCTGTGGGGCCTTTGATCGACAGTATATCAGAAGGAGTTATAGCTCCGTCGGAAAGCGCATAACCGGCTTTAACAAAGTCATTGTCTTGAACCAGTATGTGCTTGTTCAAGGATACCAGGTATCGTTTTTTGATGCCGTCCTTGGATTCGATGAATATTTCGCGATTTCCTCTCTTTATGCCACCGTAGGTTACCACACCATCGATCTCACTGACCACCGCAGGGTTGGACGGGTTTCGAGCTTCGAATAATTCCGTTACCCTAGGCAGACCTCCTGTAATATCCCTGGATTTACCCATGGTTCGAGGGATCTTGGCCAGTATCTGACCCGATTTGATGCCATCGCCATTTTCAATGGCCAAGTGAGCCCCAACGGGTATGTTGTAGCTCTTAGGTTCTCCCCGACTGGGTTTCACGATAATGGCAGGGTTTTTAGATTTATCCTTACTGTCCACAATCACTTTCTCCCGGTGTCCGGTCTGCTCGTCCGATACTTCACGGAAAGTAATCCCTTCCTCAATTGCCTCGAACTCCACTTTACCGTTCATTTCCGATAGGATCACGGCGTTGTAAGGATCCCAGTAGCATAACTGATCGCCTTTTTCAACTTTTACCGCATCTTTTATACTAAGGAAGGCTCCATAAGGAACGTGATTGCTCACCAGTACCTTGTTGGTCTTCTCTTCTATGATCTTGATCTCACCGGAACGGCCCATCACTACTTCAACCTTATCACCATCGTTGTTGGTGGTCTTAACGGAACGCAGTTCTTCAAACTCGATCTTACCCGGGAACTTGGCCACAATCCTGGCATCGATCGCAATGTTAGAGGCGGTACCTCCCACATGGAATGTTCGCAGGGTTAATTGCGTACCAGGCTCACCAATAGATTGTGCGGCGATCACGCCTACTGCTTCTCCTTGCTGAACCATAGCGCCAGAGGCTAGGTTACGTCCGTAGCACTTGGCGCACACCCCCCTTTTGGTTTCACAGGTCAATACCGAGCGGATCTCTACTTCCTCCAGGCTTGTCTCCTCGATACGCATGGCTAATTCCTCGGTTATTTCATCACCGGCGTAAAGAATAAGCTCTTCGGTGTGAGGATCGTAGATGTCGTGTACCGACACCCTTCCCAGAATACGTTCGGCCAAAGGCTCCACCACATCCTCGTTATCCTTGAGAGCGGAAACCACCAGGCCTCGCAGTGTGCCGCAATCAGCCTCATTCACTACCACATCCTGAGCAACATCCACCAGTCGGCGGGTCAGGTACCCAGCATCAGCAGTTTTCAAGGCTGTGTCGGCCAGTCCTTTACGAGCACCGTGTGTAGAAATAAAGTATTCTATTACATCAAGTCCTTCTTTAAAGTTGGACAGAATGGGGTTCTCAATGATCTCTCCCACAGAGCCCAGCAGGCTCTTTTGGGGTTTAGCCATAAGCCCTCGCATACCTCCCAGCTGTCGTATCTGCTCTCTGGAACCTCGCGCTCCGGAGTGCATCATCATATAAATGGAATTAAATCCTTGCTGATCCTCTTCCAGTTGGTTCATCAGGGTGAAGGTCAACTGAGAGTTGATCCTGGTCCAGATGTCAATTACTTGGTTGTAACGCTCATTATCGGTGATCAGACCCATCAGGTAGTTGTTCCAAACGGCATCAACCTCTTCTTTGGCCTGGGTTACCAGATCGTCTTTTTCTTCCGGTACCTTCACATCGTCCAGTCCCATGGATAAACCACCCTTATAGGCCGACTGGAATCCGAGCTCTTTAATATCGTCCAGGAATTGCGCTGTTCTGGCCATACCAGATACCTGGAACACTTGAGAAATAATTTGCTGCAACTTTTTCTTAGTCAGCAATTCATTTACGAATCCTGCCTCATCAGGTACATACTGGTTAAAGATCACTCTTCCGGCCACCGTTTCGATGATCTGAGATTCCAGCTCGCCAGTTGCGGTGCGTACTTGTGCCCTTACCTTGATATTAGCGTGCTTGGACAACACCCCTTCGTTTATGGCAATGATCACTTCATGCGGGCTGTAGAACATCATGTCCTCACCTCGAACCTTATGCTTTTTGGTACTTCGACGACCTTTGGTTACATAATAAAGTCCTAATACCATATCCTGCGAAGGCACCGTGATAGGTGCTCCGTTGGCCGGATTTAAGATGTTGTGCGAGGAAAGCATTAACAAGCTCGCCTCTAAAATAGCTTCATGACCTAATGGTACGTGTACCGCCATTTGGTCCCCGTCAAAGTCAGCATTAAAGGCTGTACAAACTAACGGATGCAACTGAATGGCTTTACCCTCAATCAATTTGGGCTGAAAAGCCTGGATCCCCAGACGGTGAAGAGTAGGAGCCCGGTTCAGCAGCACTGGGTGACCTTTTAGGACATTCTCTAAAATGTCCCAAACCACCGGATCTTTACGATCTACAATCTTCTTGGCCGACTTTACGGTCTTTACGATACCGCGTTCAATAAGTTTACGGATAATGAACGGTTTGAATAGCTCCGCAGCCATGTCTTTGGGAAGTCCGCATTCATGAAGTTTCAACTCGGGACCAACCACAATTACCGAACGACCGGAATAATCAACCCTTTTACCCAAGAGATTTTGACGGAACCTTCCTTGCTTTCCTTTCAGCATATCGCTCAAGGATTTCAGGGCTCTGTTCCCATCGGACCTCACAGCGTTTACTTTCCTGGAGTTATCGAAGAGGGAATCTACCGCTTCCTGAAGCATCCGCTTTTCGTTTCTTAGAATAACCTCCGGGGCCTTGATATCAATAAGCCTTTTGAGACGATTGTTACGGATTATTACTCGACGATACAGATCATTCAAGTCGGAGGTCGCAAACCGACCGCCATCTAGTGGCACCAATGGACGCAATTCCGGGGGAATCACCGGCACCATCTTAATAATCATCCATTCGGGGCGATTCTCAATGCGATTACGGGCATCCCGGAAGGCCTCTACTACTTTCAAACGTTTCAGGGCTTCCGCCTTGCGTTGCTGCGAGGTGTCGGTAGCTGCCTGATGCCTAAGGTTGTAAGAGAGGGTATCCAGATCCAACCTGGCTAGTATCATCTCCAGGGCTTCCGCACCCATTTTGGCGATGAATTTGTTAGGATCATCATCATCCAACATTTGATTCTCGCGAGGCATTTTGTCGATGATATCCAGATACTCATCTTCAGTGAGAAAGTCCAGATAGTTAATATCATCTTCCGCCTTAGTACCGGGCTGGATCACCACATATCTTTCATAGTATATGATCTGATCCAACTTCTTGGTGGGGAGTCCCAGTAAATAACCGATCTTATTGGGCAATGAACGGAAATACCAGATATGGGCTACGGGTACCACCAACTCAATGTGTCCCATACGCTCGCGTCTCACTTTCTTCTCCGTCACTTCCACACCACAACGATCACAGATAATGCCTTTGTAGCGAATCCTTTTGTATTTCCCGCAATGACATTCCCAATCCTTAACTGGACCAAATATCCTTTCACAGAATAACCCCCCCATCTCGGGCTTGTAGGTTCTGTAATTTATGGTTTCCGGCTGGGTTACTTCCCCATGAGAGCTTTCCAGAATAGACTCAGGGGAGGCCAAGCTGATGGTAACCTTGGTAAAATCGTTACTGAACTTTTTACTTTTTCTAAATGCCATAATTAATGATCAAAATTTTAAGATCAGGTGGTTATTATTAATCCAGAGTAATTTCCAATGCCAGTCCCCGTAATTCATGAATCAATACATTGAATGATTCGGGAATATTGGGTTTTGCCATATTCTCGCCTTTTACGATACACTCATAAGCCTTAGCTCTACCAATGACATCGTCGGATTTGATGGTGAGGATTTCCTGCAAAATATGTGAAGCTCCAAAAGCCTCCAGGGCCCACACTTCCATTTCTCCAAAACGCTGTCCACCGAACTGGGCCTTTCCTCCCAGGGGTTGCTGCGTGATCAAGGAGTAAGGACCGATGGACCGGGCATGCATCTTGTCGTCTACCAAGTGGCCGAGTTTCAGCATGTAGATGACTCCTACGGTAACTGGCTGGTCAAATTGAGCACCGGTTAACCCATCGTACAGGAAGGTACGGCCGAAAGTAGGAAGCTTTGCGTCGTCCAATTCATCGGCTACCTGCTGCATAGTGGCTCCATCGAAGATAGGAGTAGCATATTTCTTATCCAGCTTCAAGCCGGCCCAGCCCAATACGGTCTCATAGATCTGTCCCAGGTTCATTCTGGAGGGTACACCCAGTGGATTCAGTACGATATCAACCGGAGTGCCGTCTTCCAGGAAGGGCATATCTTCTTCTCGAACGATTTTAGCAACAACACCTTTATTTCCGTGGCGGCCAGCCATCTTATCGCCTACCTTCAATTTGCGTTTTTTAGCGACATATACTTTCGCTAACTTCACAATGCCCGCAGGCAGCTCGTCCCCAACTTCTAAGGTGAAGCGCTCCCTCTTGAATATGCCTGAAATATCATTGCGCTTTTTGTTGTAGTTTTTCACTAGTTCAAAAAGCAGATCGCAGATTTTTTTATCAGTTACCCAATTATCCAGTATAAGGTCTGAGATCAGATTAACCTCTTCAGGCACATTATAGGTGCTTTCATCCCGGTAGATGTTCTTATCTGGGAATATATTGGCTTCAATATTCTTAGCATTGAACTTGACGCCTTTTTCGATAATGACATCGCCGAATTTATGCTTTACTGCTTGAGAGGTCTTACCGTCCAATAGCAGAACCATCTTGCCGATCATTTCTCCCCGCAATTCTAGCAGTTGCTTACCGTATTTGGTCTTGAGCAACTCTACTTCCTTCTTGGATTTAGCTCTAAGATCCTTGTCCTTCTTAGGCCTGGCAAAAAGTTTGGTATCAATCACCACTCCTCTTAAGGATGGTGAGGCCTTTAAACTAGCGTCCTTCACATCGCCCGCTTTGTCACCAAATATGGCCCTTAGCAGCTTCTCTTCGGGAGTAGGATCGGTTTCGCCTTTAGGGGTGATCTTACCGATAAGGATATCCCCTTCTTTAACATCGGCTCCGGTACGAATGATACCATATTCGTCCAGGTTCTTTACCGCTTCCTCGCTTACGTTGGGAATTTCCGAAGTAAGCTCTTCTTCTCCGCGCTTGGTATCCCGCACCTCCAGTTCAAATTCCTCAATGTGAATTGAGGTGAATATATCATCTCTAACCACTTTCTCGGATATCACAATAGCATCCTCGAAGTTATACCCTTGCCAGGGCATGAAGGCTACTTTCAAATTCCTTCCCAGGGCCAATTCGCCTTGATTGGTAGCGTAACCATCACATAGTGGTTGTCCATTCTTAATCTTAACACCCTGATCTACGATGGGCTTAAGGTTAATGCAAGTATCCTGATTGGTCCTTCGGAACTTGACCAGGTCATAGGTGACCAGTTCATCATCGAAGTTCACCAATTGTTGATCCTTATTGAGATCGTATTTCACAACGATTTTAGTAGCATCCACGTAGTGCACCACTCCATCTCCTTCCGCCCGTATCAATGCCCTGGAATCCAGAGCTACTCGACCTTCCAGGCCGGTACCTACAATGGGCGCCTCCGGCCGCATCAGAGGAACTGCCTGGCGCTGCATGTTGGATCCCATCAAAGCACGGTTGGCATCATCATGCTCCAGAAAAGGGATCAAGGAAGCGGCTACAGATACAATTTGATTAGGTGCTATATCCATATAGCTTACCTGGCCTGGCTCTACTACCGGGAAATCCCCTTCAAATCGAGCTTTTACCCGATCATTCAAGTACTTGCCACTGTCAGAAATAGGAGCATTGGCCTGAGCAATGTTGTGGGAATCCTCTTCTTCTGCCGTCAGGTAGACCACATCACTTTTCATGTTCACCTTACCGCTTTCCACCTTGCGGTAGGGAGTTTCTATAAAGCCCATGTTGTTCACCTTAGCATGAACACATAGTGATGAGATCAGTCCAATATTGGGACCTTCCGGAGTCTCAATAGTACAAAGGCGGCCATAGTGTGTGTAATGAACGTCACGCACCTCAAAGCCTGCTCTTTCACGGGAAAGTCCACCGGGGCCCAAGGCCGACATACGTCGTTTATGAGTGATCTCAGCCAATGGATTGGTTTGATCCATAAATTGAGACAGCTGATTAGTCCCGAAAAAGGAGTTGATCACTGAAGATAAAGTACGGGCATTAATAAGATCGACCGGCTTGAAGTCCTCATTGTCCCGTACGTTCATACGTTCTTTAATGGTACGTGCCATTCGTGCCAGACCTACCCCAAACTGGGTGTAAAGCTGCTCACCTACCGTCCTTACCCTTCTATTACTCAAGTGGTCGATATCATCGACCAGCGCCTTGGCGTTTATGAGTCCGATCAGATATTTTACGATGTTGATTATATCTTCGGTAGTAAGTACCCTCACATCGGAGGCTATTTCCAGACCTAATTTTTTATTGATTCGATAGCGGCCTACTTCACCCAAGTCATATCGTTTGTCGCTAAAGAACAAGCTTTGGATGATATCCCTAGCGGTTTGTTCGTCCGGAGCCTCGGTATTTCGGAGTTGTCGGTAGATTTGCTCAACCGCTTCCTTTTCCGAGTTGGAGTTGTCCTTCTGCAGGGTATTGTAAATAATGGTGTAATCCGTCACGTTGACGTCTTCCCGGTGCAGAATAACCGATTTAGAGCCGGACTCTAAAATGGTCTCGATATCCTCATCCTGAATTACCGAATCTCTTTCCAGAACCACTTCGTTACGATCGATAGAAACCACTTCCCCGGTATCTTCATCCACGAAATCTTCCGTCCAGGTACGCAGCACCCGAGCCGCTAGCTTTCGTCCCACAATCTTCTTCAGGGCTTTCTTATTGGCATCTACCTCCTCGGACAAGCCGAAAAGATCCAGGATATTCTTATCTGTACCATATCCAATAGCACGCAACAAGGTAGTAACCGGGAATTTCTTTTTACGATCGATATAGGCATACATGACGTTGTTTACGTCAGTAGCAAACTCAATCCAGGAACCCTTAAAGGGAATGATCCTGGCGGAATAGAGCTTGGTGCCATTAGTATGCTTACTCTGTGCAAAGAATACTCCAGGAGACCTGTGCAACTGAGAGACGATCACCCGTTCCGCCCCATTGATAACAAAGGAACCTTTCTCCGCCATGTAGGGAATATTGCCCAGGAAAACCTCCTGCTCGATGGTTTCGAAATCTTCGTTGTCCTCATCGTTGCAGGAAAGCCTTAATTTGGCCTTCAGAGGTACGGAATAAGTAAGGCCCCTGTCGATACACTCGTCCACCGAATATTTCGGCGGATCGATCATATAATCGATAAACTCCAACACAAAGTTTTCCCGGCTATCCGATATAGGAAAGTTTTCCGCAAAAACCTTGTAGAGGCCTTCCTGCATGCGCTTTTCAGCAGGGGTCTCTAATTGGAAAAAGTCTTTAAAAGACTGTAACTGAACATCGAGAAAATCGGGGTAATCAATTACGGATTTGATAGATGAAAAATTCAACCTATCTGCTTGATTTTGTTTAGCCAAGGTATTATTAATTTATATTACTACTGACTGTCTTTTTAAGGGCTTATTAAGCCGTACGTCCAGACCCGATAAATCAGGTATGTAGAAACAGGAAAAGACCTGACGGCAATGCCAGGCCTAACAGTTCATGCTGCGGTAAGCAGTGTAAATAACAAGGTTATTTTAATTCTACTTCAGCACCTGCTTCTTCCAACTGCTTCTTGAGTGCTTCTGCTTCGTCTTTAGCTACGCCTTCTTTAACTTCTTTAGGAGCGCTATCCACTAGTTCTTTAGCCTCCTTAAGACCAAGACCGGTCAATTCCTTAACCAATTTCACAACCGCAAGTTTAGATCCTCCGGGAGCTGTTAAGACGACGTCGAATGAAGACTTTTCTTCAGCCTCTCCACCTTCACCGCCACCGGCGCCGGCAACCATTACTGGTGCTGCTGCTGCTGCGGGCTCAATCCCATGGGTCTCTTTTAGGTAATCTGCCAACTCTTGAACTTCTTTAACGCTCAATTCAACCAGTTGGTCCCCTAAAGCTTTGATATCTGCCATTTTGTATAACGTTTTAAAATACTATTACTAAACCAAATATTATCCCTCTCTTTCTGAGAGCGTTTTAACTAAGCCAGCCAAGGTATGGGTACTGCTTTGCAGGGCAGACACCACATTCTTAGCAGGAGACTGAAGAATACTGATCACCTCACCAATTAATTCCACTTTGGACTTTAATTTGCTGAGCATATCCAGATTTTCTTCGCCAATAAAGAGATCGGTTTCGATGGAAGCACCCTTTAATAGCGGCAAGAGATCTTCAGATTTCTCTGACTTTCTAAATTCTTTTATAATTCTCGCAGGCGCGTTGCTGCTGTCATTTGAAAACAAAATACCGGAAAAGCCTTTTAGTACGGTGTCATCAAACGATGTGTAGTCGGCATCCAGTTTTTCCAAGGCCTTTTTTATCAAGGTGTTCTTGTACACCTTGTATTCCACCCCCTTCTTGAAACACAATCGACGAAAATTGTTGATGCGTTCCACGTTCAGGCCTTGAGGGTCGGTAAAATAGAAATGATTGTTTTCGGAAAACTTCTGCAGTAGCTCCTCAACAATTGATTCTTTTTCTGCTCTAGTCATGATTATATACCTTCAATAGAGTTTTTGTCGATGGTAATTCCAGGGCTCATAGTACTGGAAAGGCTAATTGACTTGAAGTATGTTCCTTTTGCTGAGGCCGGCTTTAAGCGGGAGATGGTGTTTACAACTTCCATCGCGTTTTCCATGATCTTATTGGCCTCGAAGGACACCTTACCGATACTGGTACTGATTATTCCCTCCTTATCTACTTTAAAATCGATCTTACCACCCTTAACTTCGGTTACTGCTTTGGCCACATCAGCGGTAACAGTTCCGGATTTCGGATTTGGCATCAAACCCCGGGGGCCTAGCACCCTACCCAATTTACCTACTTTAGCCATTACCGCGGGCATGGTGATAATAACATCTACATCGGTCCATCCTCCTTCGATCTTAGTAATGTATTCATCAAGACCTACGTGATCGGCTCCTGCCGCCTTAGCTTCTTCCTCTTTATCGGGAGTGCAAAGCACCAGAACCGTCACTTCTTTACCACTACCATGGGGCAGGGTAACTACCCCTCTCACCATTTGATCGGCCTTACGGGGATCAACACCCAGTCGAATGTTCAAGTCTACCGAAGCGTCGAACTTGGTAAAGGAAACCTCCTTAACCAAAGAACTGGCTTCTTCCATGTTGTATTCTTTGTTGGCTTCGATTATTTCGAATGCCGCTTTTTGATTTTTTGTCAACTTCGCCATGGCGATCCAATATTTTAATTATCCCAAGGTGCTCTTCCCTTAACCCGGATACCCATGCTTCTAGCGGTTCCGGCCACCATCTTCATGGCTGACTCCACCGTAAAAGCGTTAAGGTCTGGCATTTTGGTTTCGGCGATTTCTCTTACCTGATCCCAGGACACCGTGCCTACTTTATCCCGGTTAGGCTCGGCGGATGCTTTTTTAAGCTTCGCCGCATTCAAGAGCAACACCGGGGCCGGAGGGGTTTTAACCACAAAATCGAACGACTTGTCTGCGTAAATTGTAATCAGTACCGGAAGCAATGTTCCCGCCTTCTCCTGAGTACGAGCATTAAACTGCTTGCAAAACTCCATAATGTTCAATCCCTTACTACCCAACGCAGGTCCCACCGGAGGTGAAGGATTTGCAGCTCCCCCTCTTATTTGTAGTTTCAGAAATCCACTAACTTGTTTAGCCATTGCTTAATCTAATTTTTCAACTTGCATATAATTGAGTTCTACAGGAGTATTACGGCCGAAAATCTTTACCATCACGTTCAATTTCTTACGCTCCTCAAATACCTCCTCAACATTTCCTGTAAAACCGCTAAAGGGACCATCCATCACCTTTACGGACTCCCCCACTATAAAAGGAGTATCCAAAGTTTCTTCGAACTCGTCCATTTCATCTACTTTGCCCAGGATCCGGTTGATCTCCGTTTGTCTCAAAGGCACCGGAGTTTTAGATGCACCGCCGTCGTTGGATCCCAGAAACCCGATCACCCCGGGTATACTTTTTACCAAATGATGCGCTTCCCCATGGCTGAGGTCAGCTGATACTAAAACATACCCCGGGAAAAAGTTTCTTTCGCGCATACGCTTTTTGCCGTTGCGCATTTCATACACTTTTTCAGAGGGTATCAGAACCTGAGGAATGAACTCCTCCAATTTTTGACGGGAAATTTCCGTTTCAAGGTAAGTTTTCACTTTCTTCTCCTGCCCGCTTACCACTCGCACCACATACCAATTAAGCTCGCTCATTTCTTTATTCATCTGAGTACACCCGCTTATTATAATTGCTGATAGAACCATTCAAGACTATTCTTGAAGGCCATGTCGATCACTCCAATCAGAAGTGCAAAGATCAATGAAGCCACCAGCACTAAAATGGAACTGCTCTGCAAGGATTTGTAATTGGGCCAAGTAACCTTGTTCTTCATCTCATCGATGGATTCCTTGACATATAATCTCAGCTTTTGCATAGGTTTGGCGACTGTTATGTAGCACGGGTGGAGAGACTCGAACTCCCAGCCAATGGTTTTGGAGACCACTACTCTACCAATTGAGCTACACCCGTAAATTTATACAACCCCAAAAAAAGGGTGTGCAAAGTTACGAATATTACAGAAGTAAACAAACGCGTTTCTGTAAAAATCAGAAACGCGTTGTCCATTTTATTAAGTTGCTTTTAGTCCAGGATCTCTGTTACCTGACCGGCACCTACAGTCCTCCCTCCTTCACGGATAGCAAACCGCAGACCTTTCTCCATGGCTACCTTATTGATCAACTGAACATCGATGGTAACATTATCGCCAGGCATGACCATTTCAACACCATCGGGCAATTGAATTTCACCAGTAACGTCAGTGGTTCTCAGGTAGAACTGAGGACGGTACTTGTTAAAGAATGGAGTATGTCGTCCACCTTCCTCTTTTGAAAGTACATATACCTCGGCTTTGAAATGCACGTGAGGAGTAACTGAGCCAGGCTTACAGATCACCATACCTCTGCGGATATCGGTTTTCTCAATACCTCTCAACAACAATCCTACGTTGTCACCGGCTTCTCCGCGATCCAAGATCTTACGGAACATTTCAACACCGGTTACGGTCGACTTCAAATTTTCTGCTCCCATTCCCAGGATGTCTACGGCGTCACCTGAGTTGATAACTCCTCTTTCGATCCTACCGGTAGCTACGGTACCTCTCCCTGTAATAGAGAATACATCCTCTACAGGCATCAAGAAGTCTTTGTCGATCAGACGCTCGGGAATAGGAATGTGATTGTCAACAGCATCCATTAATTCCACAATCTTTTCAACCCACTCGGGCTCGCCATTAAGTCCACCCAAAGCGGATCCTTGAATCACGGGAATATTATC
>JAOTYN010000300.1 GCA_029861825.1 Cyclobacteriaceae bacterium | reverse complement strand
TAGATCTTGCAGAAATAAGTGCTCAGGTCAATCAGGCTCAAAACGCCGTAGACAAAGCGGCACGTGACCTGACCCGCATCCAGAATCTATACAAGGACAGTGTAGCTACCTTGGAGCAACTACAAGACTTACAAACCGTCCATCAGGTGGCTCAAGCCGATCTGCGTATCGCCAGCTTTAATCAAAAATACGCCCGCATTAAGGCCCCCTTTGCCGGTAAGGTATTAAAAAGGCACGCCGAACAAGGAGAACTGGTCAATCCGGGCATACCCATCCTCACTGTAGGCAACCATCATAGCACCAGTTATGTAATGCGGGTAGCGATGGCAGATAAGGACATTGTGCGATTGGCTCTGCAGGACTCTGCACACCTATATTTTGATGCCTATCCTCAACAAGTCTTCAAAGCTTATATTAGTGAACTAGCGGAAGCAGCTGATCCCCGAACCGGAACTTTTGAAGTTGAATTGACCGCCAATAATGCTCACCGTAATCTAAAAAATGGCTTTGTGGGAAAAGTCATGATCTTCCCTTCCAGTCAGGAACCCTATTATCAAATTTCCATGAGCGCTTTGGTAGAAGGTGATCAGGAACGTGCCAAAATATTTACCTACCAGCAGCGAGAACAAAAAGCCCAATTGCTAGAGGTTAAGCCCCATGATATTAAGGCCGACTATTTTACAGTCCTGGCTCGGGAACAAGCACCTTTTAGCCATGTCATAACGGAAGGAGCCCCCTATCTGAAGCATGGTCAATCCGTAAAACCCATATCATCTCAACCATAATCCATCTTAAAACGCAACGTCATGAAATTGCCTGAAATAGCCATAAAAAATCGCCCTTTCATATTTGTATTGGTACTGCTGGGACTATTGATTGGCGTCAACGCCATGATCACCATGCCACGTTCTGAAGATCCCAATACCGATTTCCCCATCTATACGGTAGTGGTAGTATATCCGGGAACCGGACCACAGGATATGGAAGAGTTGGTGGTAGACCCCCTGGAAGAAGCCTTGGACGAAATAGATGAAATTGTGGAAATCAACTCCGAGATACGCGATGGCTTGGCCATCATAACCGTGGAAGCGGAATTCGGTATAGATTATGATGAGAAATACGACGATGTACTCTCCGAAGTAAATGCCGTTAAACCTGAACTTCCCCAGGAGATTTTCAGTATTGAGGTTAACCAGTTTGCCCCTATCGAGCAGACTGTCATTCAACAATATGCTTTGGTTTCCGAAGATGCTTCCTACGCCAAATTGAGGGATCTGAGTGAGGATCTGGAAATAGCTGTTGAACGCATCCCCGGGATTAAAAAGGCTGAACTGCACGCTATACCCGAGGAGGAAGTGAGGATCTCCCTCGATTTCCAAAAAATGGCCCAGCAGAACATCCCTATTCAACAGGTGATTGCAGCGCTGTCCGGGAACAACGTGAATATACCCGGTGGTGATGTAAAGAGCGGCTCACGTTCGTTCACCATAAAATCGACCGGAGGCTTTAAAGATCTTTCGGAGATCGAAGAGACCGTGGTAGCCGCTTACCAGGGCTCCCTGGTTTATCTCAAAGATATTGCCCAGGTGGGCTTTGATTATGAGGATCAGCGATGGCTGGGCCGATTTAATGGCAAGAGAGCGGTTTTTGTGACTGTGACTCAGGAAGCAGGTGAAAACATCATGCAATTGGAAAAAGGTCTACAACAAACGGTGGCGGATTTCGAACCTACCCTTCCCGGTAATGTCGACCTGGCGGCAGCTTTTGAGCAAGCACCAGCCGTACAAAGCCGCATCTCGGACTTCTTTTCAAATTTGATTCAAGGGATCCTTTTAGTTGGTTTGGTCATATTCTTATTCCTAGGATTCCGGCCCTCATTGGTGATCATGACGGTGATCCCTATTGCTATTATGATGGCCATCGGCGCTTTGGATTTCTCCGGATACGCCTTGCAGCAAATATCCATTGCCGCCTTGGTGATCGCTTTAGGCCTGTTGGTGGACAACGGTATTGTGGTCATGGAGAATATTGTGCGTTTCCGCAAGCAAGGTTTAAGCCTGACCCAGGCGGCTGTCAAAGGCACATCGGAAGTAGGATACGCTATCGTCAGCTCCACGGTCACAACCGTACTGGCCTTTGCTCCTTTAGCCTTTATGCAAAGCGGACCCGGAGAATACTTGCGATCACTGCCGGTGACAGTAATTTTGGTATTGTCCTTTTCATTGATCCTGGCACTGATCTTTTCGCCAATCCTCTCTACCAGCGTACTGTCCAGTACCAAGGCACCTCATTCAGGAATTGCGGAAAAGGGTCTGCTCTTAATTACTAAAAAGATTTACCGGCCGGCTTTGGAGTGGAGTTTGTCCAAACCAATATGGGTGATGGTTATTGCTGGTGCCATTTTCGTGGGCAGTGTTATGCTCTTCCCTTTGATAGGAGTGTCCTTCTTTCCTACCGCGGATAAACCGGTATTGTTGGTGGAAATAGATACTCCTGAAGGCACCAACCTGGACGCGACTAACCGAGCGGCGGATTTTGTTAGCCAGGTTCTGGATACCACCGTCTTTGTAAAAAACTATGCGGCCAATGTGGGTCACGGCAATCCTCAGATATACTACAACCGTTTGCCGGAAAATTACCGCAAAAGCCATGGACAATTTCTGGTAAACTTTCAGAAGTGGGACCCTGAAAAATTTTACAGCACCCTGTCAGCACTTCGCAGTACCTTTCAAAATTACCCCGGGGCTCGCATCACCTTCAGGGAACTAAAAAATGGCCCTCCGTTTGAAGCGCCTATTGAAATAAAATTGATCGGTGAGGACCTGGAGGTATTAAAACAATTGGCCGTTGACGTGGAGCAGATCATTGCCGGCACTCCCGGAACCTGGAATGTAGACAATCCTTTGGCAGTCAGCAATACGGACGTACGTGTTAAGGTGAACAAAGACAAGGCTGGTTTACTGGGGCTGCCCTTGCAAACCATTGATCTAACCGTACGGGCCAGTCTGGCGGGATTGGAAGTTGATCAGGTTACCTTAAGCAATGGTGAAGAGTATCCCATGATAGTTCGACTGCCGTTTGATCGTGACCCCACACTCAATGATTTCGATAAAGTGTATTTTTCCACCAATTCCGGACATCAAGTACCATTGAAGCAAGTGGCAGCGGTGCAATTCGAACCGGCGGTATCAGAGATACTGCATTATAATATGGATCGCAGTACCTCGGTAACTTCCGACGTCAACAATCCCGACGAAACTACTACCATCACGCTGGCAATTATGGATAAACTGGAACAGTATAATTTCCCACAAGGATATCACTATCACGTTGGCGGGGAGTACGAAAATCAACAGGAGTCATTTGGCGATCTGGGCAAATTACTGCTGGCAGCCTTAGTGGGGATCTTCGCAGTATTGGTACTGCAGTTCCGGTCCATAAAACAACCCTTGATCGTTTTCAGCGCTATCCCCCTGGCCATAAGCGGCTCCTTCGTAGCGCTTTTTATCACCGGTTGGTCTTTTTCCTTCTTTGCCTTTGTGGGATTCATCAGTCTCATGGGTATTGTGGTGAATAATTCCATAATTTTAGTGGATTATGCCAACCGATTAAGGGCCCAGGGTCTAACTCTGGCTAAGGCTTTGCGTAAAGCTGCTCAAACCCGATTGACCCCCATTCTGCTGACCACCACTACCACTATTGTAGGACTTTTGCCACTGACTCTGTCACAAACCGGATTGTGGTCGCCTTTGGGATGGACCATCATTGGAGGCATGATCTCATCTACCCTGCTGACTTTATTCGTAGTTCCGGTATTGTACCAGTGGCTCACACCCCAAAAAAGCAAAAACTGAACTTCGAACTTCGGACTCTGATCAATGAATCTTGAAACAGGAACAGGTAATAAGAAAATTATGGGGGCAAGTCTTTGACTTGCGCCCTTTCAAAATCACTGTCAAAGCGGTTAAGACTTATATATAACACCCCGGCGTATCAGCCATTTTTCAATTTCTACCGCCACCAATACCAAGGAGGAGACTAGCAAACAAACCAAAAGGTCGAATGCTGGTAAGGGTTGGGTATGAAAAATAGTATTCATAACCGGTATATAAACCAATCCCATTTGTAAAGCAAAGGCCAGTGTGACCGCTCCCAACATAGGAGTATTGCTAAACAGACCTATGCTGAACAATGAACTCGTTTCACTACGTACGGCCATGGAATGAAACAGTTGAGAAACCGACAGCACGGTAAATACAATAGTCTGCCAGTAGTCCACTCCCCGGGAAATTGCCCAGGCCATAGAGCCAATGGACAAGGCCGCCACAAAAATACCCACCCATATAATGTGCTGCCACATGCCCTGTTCGAAAATACTCTCCTGAGGTGGACGGGGCGGGCGGCGCATGATATCTCGTTCCGCTGGTTCAGCAGCAAATGCCAGCCCTGGTAAACCATCGGTGAGTAGGTTGATCCAAAGGATGTGTATGGGCAATAATGGGATCGGCAATCCCAAAAAGGGGGCCACCAACAAGGTCCATATTTCTCCAGAATTCGAACTCATGGTGTCCTTTATGAACTTGCGTATATTATCAAAAATTCGGCGTCCGGCCTTAATGGCTTTGACAATGGTGGCAAAATTATCATCGAGCAGCACCATGTCCGCTGCTTCCCTGGCTACATCGGTTCCCTTCAAACCCATTGCCACACCTATGTCGGCACGTTTAAGTGCCGGTGCATCATTAACGCCATCACCGGTCATGGCTACAAATTCACCCTTAGCTTGCAAGGCTTTAACAATTCGCAATTTTTGTTCCGGACTTACCCTGGCATAAATCCTTACAGAGGTGGCAACCTCACTAAGTTGATCATCTGACATCTCAGCCAGTTGTTTTCCAGTTAATAAGGATTTCTCCTCATCAATGATCCCCAGGCGAGCAGCTATGGCCGTGGCAGTTCCGGGATGATCGCCGGTTATCATGATAGGGGCTATACCCGCGGTGAGGCAATCCTCTACCGCCTGCGGTACTTCGGACCGTACAGGATCAATAAGCGCAGCTAGTCCCAGGAAGGTAAGGTCCCCCTCCACAACTTCGGGCAGCACTTGTCGGGGCCTTTCAGGAAACTGGCGCATAGCCAGCGCCAGCACTCGATAACCTTGGTTGGCCATACGGGTTGCCTCCTCCAGGATGGATTCCAATTCCAAAGCTTTTCCTACTTTTTCTATGGTGGTGGTACATCGCTCCAATACCTGTTCCGGTGCACCTTTTATGTAGGCAATAACCCCTCCCTCACTACTATGGAGAGTCGTCATCAATTTACGCTCACTGTCAAAGGGTATAGCTGTGATACGGGGAGTTTCCCGTTCCAGCTCTTCCCGATCATATCCGGCATTGAGTGCAGCCTCATATAATGCCAGCTCAGTGGGTTCACCGGCAGGAGCACCGTCCTTTTCAGTAACATCATTATTCAGAGACATATTCTTTCCTATTGCTCCCCAGGTAGGATTTTCAGGGGACTTTGGGAACGAGCTACGCCAGCTACCATCTCCGTAGATCTGTTCTACGGTCATTCTATTTCGGGTCAGGGTCC
>JAOTYN010000299.1 GCA_029861825.1 Cyclobacteriaceae bacterium | reverse complement strand
AATTTATGCGGAGCTGGTAGGAGGCGGCATGTCTGCCGATGCGCATCACATCACTGCACCTCACCCTGAGGGTATAGGCGCCACCAATGTGATGATCAACGCGCTAAACGATGCCAATATGGATCCCTCTGAAGTGGACTACATCAATGTTCATGGCACTTCCACACCTCTAGGAGATATCAGTGAGACCCTGGCTATAAAGAAAGTATTTGGCGACCACGCCTACAATCTGAGTATCAGCTCCACTAAGTCCATGACTGGACACCTCTTGGGCGCTGCCGGGGCGGTTGAAGCCATTGCCTCAATTATGGCCTTGGAAAAAAATGTGGTCCCCCCTACCATCAACCACTTTACGGATGATGAGAATTTGGATAATAATTTAGAGTTTACTTTCAACCAGGCCCAGCCACGAGAAGTAAATGTGGCCTTAAGTAACACCTTCGGTTTTGGAGGTCACAACACCTCCATCATTTTGCGCAAAGTAGTCGATTAGTGTCTTTATGGCAAAAAATAGTGGGCCGTCGGCCGCTATCGGATAAGGACCAATCATTGTCCCATGCCGTGACCCAAATCGTGGGGCGCAAACCAAAGAATCTTGATCTTTTTAAATTGGCCACCCTGCACAGCTCTGTGGCCAAAACGTCTCGTGAAGGCTATCGCGAAAGCAATGAAAGGCTGGAATACTTGGGAGATGCCGTACTGAGCATGGTGGTTGCGGAATACCTGTTTAAGAAATTCCCTTTCCAGCCAGAAGGATTTCTCACGGAAATCAGGTCCAGGATCGTAAAAAGGGATACATTGAACAACCTAGCCCATAAACTAGGCATCCACCACATAGTCGAATCGCAGGAAAGGCCTCACGCAGGCAACAGTAAATCCATCTATGGCAATGCCCTTGAAGCCATAATCGGGGCGGTTTTCCTGGACCGCGGATACTCGTTTTGCAGGATTTTTATCCTTGAAAAAATCGTAACGGAGCATCTTGATCTGGAGCATATCATTCAAACCAATACCAATTACAAAAGCCGCATTATTGAATGGGCCCAAAAAGAAAACAAAGAAGTGATCTTCGAATCCTCCTCCGTGGAAACTACCCCCCCTTATACGGAGTTTACGGTAAGTCTTAAGATCGATAATGTAAAAACCGCCACCGGAAAAGGAACCACTAAAAAGAAAGCCGAACAGGATGCCGCCCTTAAGGCATGTGAGGTCTTAAAGCTACCGTAATTGGGATTTATTGGTTAGTTTCGAAGCCAGATTCCACATCATGACCAAACTAAAGATAGCCGGAGCCGCCCTTAACCAGACTCCGCTGGACTGGGACAATAACCTGAACAATATAAAAGTGGCCATCCGAATGGCACAGTCAGAGGGGGTAGATATTCTATGTCTGCCCGAATTGTGCATTACAGGATATGGTTCGGAGGATCTGTTTTTGAGCCGTTGGCTGTCGGAGAAAGCCTTGAGTTATATAGGCGCCATCAAAGAGTGGTGTAGAGACATAACTACCGTGGTAGGTTTACCCGTATGGTTTGAGGATCAATTATACAACTGTACTTGCCTGATCCATAACCAGAAAATACTTGGTTTTGTCCCAAAGCAACATTTGGCCAAGGAAGGAGTACACTACGAACCACGTTGGTTTACAGCCTGGCCTCCTGGAAAACTTCAAGAAATAGTATTTGAGGGCATCTCCTACCCTTTTGGGGACCGCATGTATGAGCTTCGTGGTGTAAAAATTGGTTTTGAGATCTGTGAAGATGCCTGGGTGGGCCACAAAAGACCGGCTTGCCGGTTGTACGACGGGGGCGTGGAATTGATATTAAACCCTTCGGCCAGCCACTTTGCCTTCGATAAATCCGCATTTCGCAAAAATCTGATAACTCAGAGCAGCAAGAACTTTGACTGCGTATATGTGTACAGCAACTTGCTGGGAAATGAATCGGGACGCATGATCTTCGACGGCGACATCTTTATTGCGCAAAAAGGTCAATTGATTCAGCGCAATACCAAATTATCCTTCCAACAGGTTAACCTAGCCTCTGCTGATATTGATTTTGAACATCCCCAACAAAGTGGGGCCCAACTGAATCACGATTCACACGACACCAAGATCGAGTTTACCAAAGCGGTAACATTGGCGCTTTTTGATTATCTGCGTAAAAGTCGCAGCCGGGGTTTTGTGCTTTCTTTGAGCGGAGGAGCCGATTCTTCCATTTGCACAGTTTTGGTGTCTGAAATGGTCAGGAGAGGTACCGCGGAATTGGGCGTGGTTCCTTTTCTGGAAAAGATAGGATTCCATGATTTGATTGATGAAGTACGGGACCTTGAACCCAGCCACGCGGTAAAGCGAATCATGGCGGATATGCTAATTTGTGCCTACCAAGGAACCGAAAATAGTTCACAGGCTACATTCGATTCTGCTCAGACATTGGCCGAATCCGTAGGAGCCACTTTTTACCACTGGACCATCGACCAGGAAGTAGGATCCTACCGTCATAAAATTGAGCAAACCCTGGGAAGGACATTGGATTGGGCTACCGACGATATTGCGCTGCAGAACATCCAGGCACGTGCACGTGCACCTATCATTTGGATGCTGGCCAATCTTCGAAATAACTTATTGATCGCCACCTCAAATCGCAGTGAGGGTGACGTGGGATACGCTACTATGGATGGTGACACTTGTGGAAGTATTTCGCCAATAGCCGCTATTGACAAACAGTTCATTTTGGAGTGGCTGGAGTGGGCCGAAACAGAACTGAACTATCCAGGACTGCGACAGGTGAACCAACTGCAGCCCAGCGCAGAATTGAGGCCTTTGGATCAGAAACAGACTGACGAAGCTGACTTGATGCCGTACAAGGTGATCGTGGCCATAGAACGTTTGGCCATTCGGGGCCATCTCAGTCCACATCAGGTGTTTGAGCAATTAAAGGAGACACAATTGGAACCGGAGGACTTGTTAATCAAGCATATAGCTAAGTTTTATAGACTTTGGTCCCGAAATCAGTGGAAGAGGGAACGGCTGGCCCCTTCCTTTCATTTGGATGATTTCAATATCGACCCCAAAACCTGGTGCCGATTCCCCATACTTTCAGGTGGGTACCGCCAGGAACTTGAGCAACTAGAGAAACTTTTAGACGGCAGATAGAATTATAGTAACTTAGCCCGCAAATAGAAAAACCCATGAATCAACTTCAATACATCGTTTGGGACCCAGCCAAGGAGATGTTTCGACTGCCTTTTAATGATCACCCCATCGTCTGGTACGGATTGCTTTTTGCCATGGGCTTCATATTAGGACAGCAACTGATGTTTTACATTTTTAAAGCTGAAAACAAACCCAAACAGGATGTTGAAACCCTGACCCTATACATGGTTATTGCCACGGTGGTGGGCGCTCGACTGGGCCATTGTTTGTTCTACGATCCCATTGGCTATTTGTCTAACCCATTAGACATTCTTAAGGTTTGGGAGGGCGGACTTGCCAGCCACGGGGCGGCCGTGGGGATTTTATCGGGGATCTATTTCTATTCCAAAAAGAAAGCCGGACAAAGCTACCTATGGGTAGTGGACCGGGTGGTGATCATTGTGGCCCTGGCAGGTGCCTTGATTAGATTTGGTAATTATATCAACTCTGAGATTGTGGGCAAGCCCACCAATAGTTCAAATGGCGTGGTATTTGCCCGGTCATTGGAAGAGAAAGTAGCAATGAATTCGTTCGTGGAAAAAGCGGAAGCCTCAAAATCCCAGAAGTTGGACAGCCTGGATATGCAAGCCCCGGTGATCCTTTCCATTGACTTTGTGCCCGGTGTTAACCAAAGTCAGATCGAAAATTATATGAACACTCAATTATACCGCTCCCTGGCCGAATTAAGTTTAGTGAATGAACCCCATACCTTAGCTCCTACCTCCCCTACAATCCCATACCAAATGATTCCGGCCACCGGCGGCAGGTTACGGGCGCAAGTGGTGGTGGCGGGTAATCCCAGGCATCCCGCACAGCTTTACGAATCCATCTCAAGCTTTTTACTATTCCTATTGTTGCTCTATATATGGAGTCGTAAAAAAGAGAATACTCCGGATGGATTGATTTTTGGGATCTTTTTAGTAATTCTTTTTGGGTTACGGTTTTGCTATGAATTTATTAAGGAGAATCAAGAGGCATTTGAGGACGACATCCCACTCAATATGGGGCAATGGCTGAGTATTCCATTGGTAATTGCCGGGATTATTATACTATACCGGGTTTTAACCAAAAAAGGTCAAGGCACAGGATCATAACCTTTACCTCCCCAAGGATGACATTTGGCTATCCGTTTAATGGCCAGCGTGCTACCTTGTATTGGTCCGTGTCTCAATATGGCTTGTTTAGCGTACTCCGAACATGTAGGTGAATAACGGCAACTGGCTGGTATTAAGGGTGAAAGGACCCATTGGTACAATTTGATAGGAAAAACAAAAATTAATCTCAGCCAGTTCTTCATAATCATAAACATACATAAATTGCAGGTCTATCAGTTTGGTATGACTGGGAATTATCCAATTTGGATTGAAAAAATACAATTTAATGGAAAAATCTATTCTCGATGTGAGATTTGGAAACCATTTCAATTTAATTCTGCTTTAAATAACATTAGCTTTATTACTCCTAAAAGGGGAATGCGGTTTTGTACAGTCTGAGAATATTGTTGTGGATCTTGTTATTCAGCAGTATAGAGTTATATGCTCAAAGTACTGTTGACACCCTTTTTGTGGCCAATAGCGAACCCTCAGAAACTCCCCTCGACAGTCTGGCTCAACAAACTGTGGAGGTTGAAAAGATCTTCATTGTCGGTAACCGGAGAACTAAAGAACGCATCATACTACGTGAGTTATCCGTCCAGCCTGGTACAAAAATATTACGCAACGACATCCCGCTCATTATAGAACGCGATCAGGAAAAACTGATCAATACCAGTCTGTTTTTAGAGGCCAACATTCATGTTTTGGACTTTGCACAGGGCCGTATTAACCTGGTGGTTCAGGTAAAGGAGCGCTGGTATTTCTTCCCTTCACCAATATTCAAACTGGCCGACCGAAATTTTAATGAATGGTGGGCCAATCAAGGTCGTGATCTATCCAGGGTCAATTACGGATTAAAACTCTTTCAATATAATTTCCGGGGAAGACGGGAAACCCTGAAGCTGGTAGCTCAATTCGGCTTTTCCAAGACCTTTGCTCTGAACTATGTAGTTCCAGCTTTTGACGAGAATCAACGAAATGGATTGATCTTCAACATTGGCTACTCCGACCAAAAAAACCTGGTCTATAGATCCACCGAAAATAAACAGACCTTCGCTGAATCTGATGATATCCTGCGTAAGGCATTTGCTACCAGCTTAACCTGGACCCACCGTTATTCCTTTTATAATCGTCATTTTGTCACTTTAGGATTTAATTATACCAACATTAACGACACCATTGCCCTATTAAATCCGAATTATCTGTTGGATGGACGGACCTTGCAAAGGTTCTTTACGCTGAGCTATAAATTCACACGGGATTATAGGGATTATGTTGCCTACCCGTTACAGGGTAATTTCCTCTCCGTAGAAATGAAGAAAA
>JAOTYN010000298.1 GCA_029861825.1 Cyclobacteriaceae bacterium | reverse complement strand
AGGTATCATCGAAAATGATCTACTTTCAAACTCTTTTCTGGATGACCAGGGAATATTCGATCCGGCCGAGATGACCCAGCTAAAGAAACAACTATGGAGCAAAGACCCTCAAGACGCTCCCGCCCGGATTTGGGGGTTGCTGGTATTTCAAAACTGGTGGAAGAAATACTTTCTTTAGTTCCTGATCATTTTTATTCACATTTATCCGTAATTTGACTTTTTCTTTTAGAGGTTTTGGAGGAGCATTTAACACAACTTAAGCAGCAGTTAGAAGGTGAACTGTTTACAGATCATACCATGAAAGTGGTATACGCCACAGATGCTTCTGCCTATCGAGAATTACCTCTGGCGGTAGCTGCTCCCCGAAATGAAGAGGATATAATCAAGCTGGTGCAATTTGCACGTGAACATAAGATATCATTGATACCTCGGACCGCGGGCACCAGTTTGGCTGGCCAGGTAGTAGGCTCGGGTATTGTGGTGGACCTTAGCAATCATCTCGACCAAATCCTGGAAGTGGATCCTGACCAGGAATGGGTACGTGTGCAACCTGGTGTGATTCGCGACGATCTCAACCAGCATTTGAAAGCTTTTGGCAAGCTCTTTGGACCAGAAACCGCTACCGCCAGTAGAGCCATGATCGGCGGGATGATCGGGAATAATTCGTGTGGGGCCAACTCCATTGTATACGGGAGTACCAGGGAACATCTCCTGGAAGTAAAGGCGGTGTTAAGTGACGGGTCCGTTACCACCTTTAAATCACTTAGCGATCTGGAATATGTGGCCAAGTCCAGGGGGGCAGACACCACCGGCCAAAGAGAAACAGAAATTTATGGCGAAATGAAATCGCTATTGTCGGATACAAAAAATCAGGAAGAGATCGCTAAAGGCTATCCCAAAGCCAGCATTCCCCGCAGAAACACCGGTTACGCCCTGGACCGTCTTTTGGATCTGCACCCTTATAACGAATCAGGCGCATCTTTCAACTACTGTCAATTGCTTGCAGGGTCGGAAGGGACTTTGGCACTCATCACAGAAGCCAAGCTCAAAATCAATCCCTTGCCACTCCCGGATTACGGGGTTATTTGCATTCACTGTGATTCCATCAATGAAAGTCTATTGGCCAATCTGGTGGCCTTAAAATATCAGCCGACCGCTTGTGAGTTGATGGATCATTATATTCTGGATTGTACCAAAGAGAACATTGAACAGCGGAAGAATCGATTTTTTGTGCAGGGTGACCCTCAAGCCATTTTAATTGTGGAGTTACGGGGACACCATGCGGCAGACTGGCAGCAAAGAGCTGAGAATATGATCCAGGAGTTGAAAGAACAGGGTCTGGGTTATCATTATCCCATTATGAGCGGTGAAGAGGCCATAAAGGTATGGAATCTGCGCAAAGCGGGATTAGGCCTGCTAGCCAACATTCCCGGAGAAGCAAAAGCGGCTCCGGTGATTGAAGATACCGCAGTGGACGTTCAAGAACTACCGGATTACATTGAAGAATTTAATCAGATCCTCAAAAAGCACGGTTTGTACAGTGTGCATTATGCCCATGCCGGCACCGGAGAACTACATTTGCGTCCAATACTGAACCTTAAGACAAAAGAAGGTCAAAAAATGTTTCGAGTGATCGCCGAGGAGATCGCGATTTTGGTTAAAAAATATCGAGGATCACTAAGCGGAGAACATGGGGATGGCAGGCTGCGCGGCGAGTTTATACCTTTTATGATGGGTGAGCATAACTACCAGCTGTTGAAGCAGACCAAAAAGATCTGGGACCCTGAAAATATTTTTAATCCTGGTAAGATCGTGGATACTCCGCCTATGGATACCTTTCTGCGATACGAACCGGACCAGGAAACCCCCCAGTTTTCCACGGTACTTAATTTTCATCCCTACGGTGGAATTATACAGGCAGCAGAGCAGTGTAACGGGGCGGCGGTATGCAGAAAGACCCACTTGAGTGGTGGTACCATGTGTCCAAGTTATATGGCCACCAAACGTGAGGAAGATACAACACGTGCACGCGCCAATGTGTTGAGGGAGATATTAACAAGGTCGGAAGAAGCAAACCCTTTTGCTCACGAACAGATCAGGGAGGTGATGGATCTATGCTTATCCTGCAAAGGCTGCAAGTCGGAATGCCCCAGCAATGTAGACCTGGCCAAGCTTAAGGCCGAATGGCAGCATCAATACTATAAGACCACAGGCATTCCCTGGCGTACTCGATTGATTGCTGGATTTACCCAAGCCAATCAACTGGCTTCAAAATTTCCTGGTGTGTATAATTTCTTTGTTTCCAATTATGTAACCGCTGGTATTTTTAAATACCTGGCAGGATTCTCCAGGAGTAGGAGCTTGCCCAAGCTGCACCAGACCACTCTCAGGAACTGGTTTCAAGGCAGGGAAGGTAGGGAAAGTGATCGTCAAGTGGTTTTGTTCTGCGACGAGTTTACCGATTACAACGATACCGGCGTGGGCATAAAGGCGGTAGAACTTTTAGAGATCCTGGGTTACCAGGTTATTATGCCGCCGCACCAGGAGAGTGGCCGAACGTTACTTTCTAAAGGTCTACTCGAGAAGGCTCGTGATATCGCGATTAAGAATGTTGAAGTATTCAAGGATCTGGTAAATGGCCACAGACCTTTAATTGGTATAGAACCTTCCGCGATACTCTCATTCAGGGACGAATACCTGTCATTAGTGCCGGGTCATTTGAAGAGAGCGGCACGGGAAATAGGGCAAGCTACTTATACTATTGAAGAATTCTTGGCAATAGAACTTGAAGCGGGAAATATCGGGCCGCAACACTTTACCGAAGAAAAAAAGCTAGTTAGACTACATGGTCATTGTCATCAGAAGGCGCTGTCCTCCATGGTGCCATCAAAAAAGATTCTTTCCTTACCAGAAAACTACCAGGTTCAATTGATACCCTCTGGTTGTTGTGGTATGGCCGGTTCTTTTGGGTATGAGAAGGAACACTATCAATTGTCTATGCAAATCGGTGAATTGGTACTGTTCCCTACCATAAGAGAACTGGATGATGATGTTCTGGTGGCAGCCTCAGGCACTAGTTGCCGGCATCAGATCAAGGATGGGACTAAACGGGAGGCGCTGCATCCGGTAGAGATCTTGCATGGGGCACTAGCCGCTCGACTGGAAACTAACAATTAAACGTATGTGCGTTAGCCCGGAATGAGGATTCTGGTAGAGAAAGAGTACTAGCACCTATTTCATAAACGTACGTACGTTTATATATAGGTATGTGCGTTCGTGCATACATACATATGAGGTAATAATACTACTATGAACCGAACTTACGATCTCATACTCTTTGGTGCCACCGGCTTTACCGGACGACTAGTTGCTGAATATCTGTTTCAAAAATACGGGAGTCGTCAAGATCTCAAGTGGGCCATAGCCGCACGCAATCAGGAAAAATTACAACAGGTTTGCCAAGAACTGGACCCCGAACTGCCGGTGCTGACGGCCGACAGCCACGACCTGGAATCCCTGGAAAAATTAGCTGCACAAACCAAGGTAATGTGCACTACGGTAGGGCCATACGCGCTGAACGGCTCTTTGTTGGTGGAGGCGTGCCTGAAGAACGGCACACATTATTGCGACATCACCGGTGAGATTCCCTGGATCAGACGAATGATCGATCAGCACCATGATGCCGCTGCTCAGAACCAGGTGAAAATAGTACACTGCTGTGGCTTTGATTCTATACCTTCCGATATGGGTGTCCACTTCCTGCAACAACAGGCCAAGCAGAAATTTGATCAATTTTGCCGTTCTATAAAAATGCGGGTTAAAGCTACTCGTGGAGGGCTTAGCGGTGGCACTTATGCCAGCCTGAATAATGTACTTCATGAAGGTCGAATGGATCCAGCGGTGGCGGATCTGCTAGCTAACCCTTATGGCCTAAATCCACCGGATCGACAAGCTGGAATGGATAAGGCCGATCAGCAAGAAGTTGTCTATGACCATGATTTTGACTCTTGGACGGCTCCTTTTGTAATGGCCGCCATCAATACCCGGGTGGTGCGTCGCAGTCATGCCCTGGCAGATTTGCCTTTTGGCCAGGAATTTTGCTATGAAGAAGCCGTGCTTACCGGCAAAGGTTTCTCTGGAAAAATCTCCGCTGGAATAATGAACAAAGTGATCCAACAACTAACTCGAAAAAGCGAGGGACTACTTAAAAAATTTGCCGACTATATACTTCCGGACCCCGGTCAAGGGCCCTCAGAAGCACAGCGCAGCAAGGGATTTTTCGCTTTGTTAATGCTAGGTAAGCTGCCGGATGGAACTGAGATTAAGGCCAAGATCAGTGGCGACCGGGATCCAGGATATGGATCCACGAGTAAAATGTTGGGCGAAAGTGCGGTCTGTCTGGCACAGGATACTTTGCCCCCAACCTATGGCGTAATAACTCCATCGTTTGCTATGGGGAATGCCTTGCTTGACCGGCTGCAAAATAATGCCGGTCTTCAGTTTCAACTTATAGACTAAATTGTTTTTTGGAGTTATTTTTTGTCGCCCGTCAGGGTGATACCGAAGGACTTTAATTCTAGATTCATGCTTACCGTACCGCTTTCGTTTTTGGTTAAGTTCAGGACCATATCATTGGCTAAACTTACCAGGGAGTTATCACCATTAGGCATCATGTATGAGCCTAATCCTGAATTGGACAGGGCAACATATACCAAATCATCCTTTTCAGAAATAACAATGGAAACAGGGAACTCCTTAGCTGTATATTCCCCCAAAAACTCTTTGGTGAGTTTAAAATCACCATATCTTTCCGGTAATGGCGGATAGAAATTATCCAGTATATTGGAATCAGGGATTCCTCGATTGACCGTTAAGGTCGAAATATTTTTATGCTTCGGGATTTCCTTAACCATGGTGTTGGCGGTTCCCCAGTCTCCCGCTGTATAATCAGCATTCCAGGTGGTGCCATCGTTATACTCCACGGATATTACCACCGGCACGGGCCGGTTGCCCATGTTTCTGATAGTAAGCTCGCCTTTCACAGGCGGTTCGATGGTAATATCAACATCTCCAAATCCAAAAAACCAAGGCTCCCAGAACCAATTCAGATCTTGTCCCGATACCCTTTCGAAAGTATAGAAAAAGTCATATGGAGAGGGCGATTTTTTGGCCCAAAGCCTGATGTATTCGGCATAGCACTTCCTAAACAAATCTTCACCCAGGTGGTGATGCAAGATGGAATACATGAAAGCTGGTAGTGGATAGGAAGCATAGCCGTAGTTGGAATTATCCATGAATTGGGATGAAGTGATAAGGGGCAAGTCGCTGATAGTTCCCAGTGTTCCTTGAACTGAGGTGGTGAAATTTTCAATTAGCAGATCGCTGTTGTCCCGGAAATATCTTTTCGTTACATAGGCAGTATTGAAATCCGCCCAACCTTCGTCCATCCAGGCAAAACGTTTTTCGTTGACTCTAACATACATAGGGAAATAAGTATGAAACATTTCATGTACCGTTACCCCTAATCCAGGCCCGCCATTGTTGGCCATCATAGGGGTCTCCATGCCACCGCCACCTACACCCATTACGCAGGTAGTAAATTCAGGATAGGGAT
>JAOTYN010000297.1 GCA_029861825.1 Cyclobacteriaceae bacterium | reverse complement strand
AGTACAGACTGATGCAGCGGTGCGAAATCTTGCAGGCAGTTATCCCTATGATAATTTCGAGGATGAGGCAGCGGAAATTACCCTACGATCAGGTGTAAAAGAGGTTAATGAAGCCCTGGAAGCACAATTGCATGACCGGCTGGAGATAGCGGGTATCGAGGTGATTGAGGCCAGAATTGGATATTTGGCTTATGCTCAAGAGATAGCCGGCGCTATGCTTAGGAGACAACAAGCCACTGCCATAGTAGCGGCCCGTCACAAGATCGTAGAAGGCGCTGTAAGCATGGTGGAAATGGCACTGGAGGATCTTTCCAGTAAAAACATTATTGACCTGGACGAGGAGCGAAAAGCAGCCATGGTCAGCAACCTGATGGTGGTACTTTGTGCCGACAAGGACGTTACACCTGTGGTTAACTCCGGAACTTTGTATCAATAATGTCCAAAGTCTATTTCAGCGAGACCCAGAATTTCGATCTACTCTGGATGAAAGTAGTAATGATCACCGCTAGTGCTGGTGCGGTGATCCCCTTGCTGATAGCTAGTTATCAGCAGATGGTACTGGATCAACCCTGGGGCCAGCAAGCTCCTTCGGATTTTACCTTATTGTACATCACATTAGCCATGTTATTAATTGTGATCGGCATCAATGTAATGATCTTCAGTTCCAAATTGGAAACTAAAATTACTGACGATAGCATCCAATATCGATACCGTCCCTTTGTCTTTAATTGGAGAACAGTATTGGCCGAGGAACTGGAATCTGCGCATCTTCGGCAATATAACGCCTGGCTAGAATATGGAGGGCGCGGTTTCAAATTCAGATTTATTGGCAGAAAGGGCAGGGCCTTAACCATCAGAGGAGACCAGGGATTACAACTGTTATTCAAAAATGGCAAAAAGCTCCTGTTGGGCACCCAAAGACCGCAAGAAGTGAACATTGCGCTTCAGAAATACTTAAAGCCCAGAATCGAATAGTATGGCAAAGAAAAAGGCATTTGCTTTAAGAATTAACCCGGACACGCTGAAGGAATTGGAGAAATGGGCTCAGGATGAATTCAGAAGTGTAAATGGGCAAATTGAATACTTGCTTCAAAAAGCCTTGAATGATCGAAATAAAAGAGGTAAGTAAAGGGATTCAAGCCAGGTCATCTACTTCCAATGCTTCCAGCATGTCGGCCAGGTCGTCAAAATCCTTATATCCGGGCTTTATTTCATGCCCTCCCTTTAAGGCTATTCCCTTAAGTCCTCGTTGCAACCAGGAATCAATATCTGTTGGTGAAATAAGTCCATCAAGGAAAATTGGGTATTCCTGACACCAGGAGGCTATTTGTTTCTGAAAATCCGCGTTTACCAGTTCCGCGATTTCCAATAAATAGTAATCCGTTACATCTTTAAAATCCTTCAGGACCTCAGCGGTGTTGGCACTTTGTCCCTCAGGTATCCGCACAACCAGAGGGCAAGGCAAATCCCTTAAATCACTTAGGTAAGGTTGGCTTACCTGGATAACATCAATGGGGTATTTGTCGCGAACAGCAGGCCAATACTCCTTCAGGAATTTATCAAATTCTCCCACCAACGATACACCGGAAACCCACCCGGTAATGGCCATGTAGGTTTGGGGGTCAATACGGTCAGTACTATGGGGATCCAGGTTAAATCCCATGAAGTCCACGCCCATGCCTGCCACATATCGGGCGTCACTTAAATTATTTACTGAACTTATTTTAACCGGACATTTAAGCGCCATGAGCCTCTAGAAATTACCTGAACAAAGTAAACTAATTTATTGTTTGTAAGTAACTTTGTGAGTTTAAACTTGCAGAATTCTATCTTTGTACTGGAGATTTTCACTATGGACGACTATGGACGCAAGGGAAATAGAAAAATGAGTGGAAGCCCATCTTTGGCTGAATTTAAAGGAGGCGGAAGAGGACCTAATAGCGGGAAAGAAGGTGCAAATTGAAGTTCCAGGTAACAGTCCGGCTGAACAGATATCTATTATATCGGCAGCCATCTGGATTGTAGAAAAGATGCGGGAAGACGCCAATGATTTCCGCACCGCCCTAATAGATTATCAAGAAAAAATACGAAGGACCCATGAGTAAAAAAGGTCGTGTACTAGTGGCAATGAGTGGAGGCATCGATAGCTCTCTAGCAGCGGTATTACTGCATGAGCAAGGCTACGAGGTTATCGGCATGACCATGAAAACATGGGATTATGCCAGCTCGGGAGCCTCCAAAAAAGAAACAGGTTGTTGCAGTCTGGATTCCATAAACGATGCCCGGAACATTGCGGTATCACTGGGATTCCCTCATTACATCCTGGATATCAGAGAGGAGTTTGGCGACTATGTAATCAATCATTTTACCTCAGAGTACTTAGACGGCCGTACCCCAAATCCCTGTGTATTGTGCAATACTCATATCAAATGGGATGCTTTGCTTCGTAGAGCCGATCAATTGGATTGTGAGTTTATGGCCACAGGTCACTATGCCAATGTTCGACTGGAAAACGACCGTTATATCATCTCTAAAGGCAAAGATCATCTCAAAGATCAGTCTTACGCACTCTGGGGAATATCCCAAAAGAGCCTGAGCCGTACCCGCTATCCATTGGGAAATCTCACTAAAAAAGAGATTCGTAAAATGGCTCTGAAACGCGGTTTCCATGAACTGGTCAGCAAACCGGAATCCTACGAGATCTGTTTCGTTCCGGACAATGATTACCGTGGCTTTTTGAAACGGCGGGTACCAGGCCTGGAGCGGCAGGTTCAGGGGGGCGAATTTGTATTGGAAGACGGTTCTGTAGTAGGATCCCATGAAGGGTATCCTTTCTATACTGTGGGTCAGCGCAAAGGTTTAGGTGTTGCTTTAGGTTATCCTGTTTATGTTACTGAAATTCAAAAAGATAAAAATAGGATAGTTTTAGGAACTTTTGATGAACTTGCCCGTAATGGCATGTATGTGCATCAACTAAATATGCTGAAGTATACGGAGCTGGGTCCGGAAAGAATGGAGGCGGTCACCAAGGTACGATACAACGATTCCGGAACTGTCTGCGTCCTGGAACAAGCAGGGGAAGTCATGAAGGTGTATTTTGGAGCCGGTGTTCATGCCATCGCCCCCGGGCAAGCTGCCGTATTTTATGAGGAGGAAGACGTCATAGGCGGAGGATGGATCGCCTCCAGCTTCAATCAAAAAAATAATTGATGCCGAAGTTTTATCTGGCTTTATTGGGCTTTTTGCTAGCCTGCAGTTCTGAAACCATACCTCCAGATCCCGATAGGGTGGGTTTTACCTATTTCCCTTTACAAGTAGGGGATTTTAGGATCTATCAGGTACATCAGGAAGAGTTCTCAATCTTTGCCCAAAGCGACACCTTTGATTTTCAGATCAAGGAATTGGTGGTAGATTCTTTTCCTGCACAAAATGAATTTACCTATGTGTTACATCGCTTCAGTCGAGCAGATGATACCCAACCCTGGGATTTAGATTCCGTATGGACAGCACGACGTACGGCTAATCATGCAATTCGTGTAGAAAACAATGTTCCATTTGCTAAAATTGTGTTCCCTGTGGTATTGGACAAGGTGTGGGATGGCAATGTATTCAATACTCGTGCACCTGAGGATTATCAAATTACTGATGTTGGTGGATCCTGGGATACCCCAGCCGAAAACTTTACTAATACCCTAACTGTTTTTGAGAACCAGGAGCCGGATACGCTTATCTTTCAAGATATCCGGCAATCAGTATACGCCAGGAATGTGGGCCTAATCTACCGATTTTCCAGTATATTAGACTTTTGCAACAGTGAACCCAGTTGCTTAGGAACCTTAGAAGTTGGCACTAAAATTGAACAGGTTTTGATCGAATATGGAATGGAATAGGGGTTTTTGGATATTGATGTGCGGGTTCTTTCTAACCTTGAACCTACAGGCCCAGGATCATAGATTCATGGTTTTCTTTAGTGATAAAGGTACTGCCTACAGCTTGGATGAGCCTTTGGAATTCCTGAGTCAACGCGCAGTGGACCGCAGGGTACGTCAGGATATTTCCCTGACCGATCAAGATCTTCCAGTAAATCCTCTGTATGTACAAGGCCTCCGGGACCTGGGAATCACCGTATTGTATAGCACCAAGTGGTTCAATGGAGTCTTGGTCGAAACCGATTCTGCCCAATTAGCCACCATTCAATCGCTTTCCTACGTCAATGGGGTGGAGCATGTGGCTCCAGGACCATTATTGCCCCAAACAGGCAAGATCAAATCATTTAAACATAAAAAACGTCAGGTTTCGGGGTCCAGGACGCAATCCACTGACTTTCAAAACCAAATTCTGGGAATTGACGAGATGCATAATAGCGGCTTTAAAGGCGAAGGAATGCTAATAGCGGTTTTTGACGGGGGGTTCGAAGGCGTGAATAGTGCTACGGCATTTCAGCATCTGATCACCGGCAATAAAGTCCAATTTGCCTATGACTTTGTGGGAAACAGCTCAAATGTATACCGATACGATGATCACGGCACCCGGGCGCTTTCCGTCATAGGCGGGAATGAAAGCGGAGTATTTACAGGAGGGGCTTATGAAGCCGATTTTGTGCTGTGTGTAACTGAGGACGTGTTTAGTGAATACCGTGTGGAAGAATACAACTGGGCTTTCGCAGCGGAGGCAGCGGATAGCGCCGGCGTGGACATTATCAATACCTCCTTAGGTTATAACATATTTGACGACGCCGGCATGAACTACACCATCGACGATCTGGACGGCCAGACCACGGTGATCTCTCAAGCTGCCAGCATGGCAGCAACTAAGGGAATGGTACTAACTATGAGTGCCGGTAATAGTGGCAATGCTCTATGGCAGAAGATTACCGCTCCGGCGGATGCATTGGACGTGTTGGCAGTTGGGGCTATCAATTCGGATTCTACTAAGGCAAGCTTTAGCTCTTTCGGACCTAGCGCCGATCAAAGAATAAAGCCTGATGTGGTGGCACTCGGTGTTTCCACCGCTCTGATTAATAGTAGTGGTACCCTGGTGTTCAATAACGGCACATCTTTCTCCGCACCTCAAGTTGCAAGTTTGGTAGCCGGGTTTTGGCAGAATAACCCGGAATTGAATTACCGGCAAGTTATTGAATCCATAAAAAATTCCGGGGATCAGGCCTTAAACCCCGACAATGAAAAAGGCTCAGGTATACCAAATTTTATCCGGGCTGGACAGGTAATACTGGAACTTGACGAAGAGCGTTTGCAAAAGACGGTTAGCTTATTCCCTAACCCCTTGGGGCAGTACTTATTTTTAGTGAGCAAGCAACCCATTACTGAAGCCTGGCTTACCATGCATAGTATAACCGGACAAGCAGTAGTGGATAGCAAGCTTAGCAATATCAAGGCTAACCAAAAGATCCCCGTGGACCTTCCGGATTTGGACCCGGGAGTGTACATTGTAACACTTCGATCGAATCGGCATACACAAAGCTTTCGATTAATAAAATATTAATCCCCTCATAATTTAAGGTCCCAATGGACGCCGGTAATTTTTTATTATATTAAGGTTGAAAACCAACCATACCCGTCACAGTTATGAAACAAATTATTTCCACCGCCCTTACCG
>JAOTYN010000296.1 GCA_029861825.1 Cyclobacteriaceae bacterium | reverse complement strand
ACACCTGCCGAGGAGACTCCAGCTGAGGCCAAAGCTGATGAAGCAACAGAAGCCGTTGGGGAAGAAGCACCTGCTGAAGCTGAAACCGAAGCCCAAACTGAAGCGGTGGAAACTCCTGCTGAAGAAGCGTCGGAAGAAATACCCGCTGAAGCGGAAGCCAACGCTGCGGAAACTCCTGCGGAAGAGACACCTGCAAAGTCAGTTGAAGAGTCAACTCCTGCTGAGGAAACGGCCTCTGAAGAAGCCGCGGAAGAGGCACCTTCAGAAGGGGAAGATGAAACTGAAGAAAAATCAGATGCTGAGGATGCTGCCTCAACGGAGGAAGACGCATCAGAAGATAAATAACGATCAAGCATCATGGATGCTGATGCTTGTTTTCAATTAGGATACATAAAGGCTACTCACGGACTCAAGGGAGAAGTCCAGGTAGTACTTGATGTGGACCAGCCAAGCAACTACTATCAATTGGAATCGGTGTTTCTGGACCAAAGCGGGGACGGAACATTGGTTCCTTTTTTTGTGGAACATATACGAGCCCAAGGGGAAAAGCTGATTATAAAGTTCGAAGAGGTGAACCACCAATTACAGGCCAAGGGCTTGATCGGCAGTAGCGTTCATTTACCGTTGGACTTATTACCTCCATTGTCGGGAACATCCTACTACTTTCATGAGATCATCGGATGCCGCGTACTGGATATGCACCGAGGAGAGTTAGGTACAGTTACCTGTATTTATGATCAAGGGCCGCAAAGATTAGTTGGAATGGAATATCAGGGCCATGAGGTGCTTATTCCTTTCACCGAGGAGATAATCCGGTCATTTGACCGGGACTCCGGTTCAGTTTTGGTAAGCTTACCTGAGGGATTGCTGGAAATTTATCAGGAGAATCAAAGTTCGGATCATGAGGATTGACATTGTAACCTTGTTGCCGGAGCTGCTTCAGAGCTTTTTACACCATTCAATAGTACAAAGGGCTCAGGATAAAGGGCTTGTGAGCTTACATATACACGACCTGAGGGATTTCAGCACCAACAAGCACCGCACAGTGGACGATTACGCCTATGGCGGGGGAGCCGGCATGGTATTGATGATCGAGCCTATTGTGGAATGCCTGGAAAACTTAAAGTCCCAGAGGGAGTATCAGGAGGTTATCTATTTGAGCCCTGACGGTCCACAATTCCATCAAGGTGTAGCCAATGAATTGAGCCTAATGGAAAACATCATATTGCTGTGTGGACATTACAAAGGTGTGGATGAACGGGTTCGACAGCATTTTATTACCAGGGAAATAAGCATTGGGGATTATGTGCTTTCAGGAGGAGAGCTTCCGGCCGCAGTGGTGGCTGATACGGTCATCCGATTACTTCCAGGGGTCTTGTCCGATGAATCATCGGCCCTCACCGATTCTTTTCAAGACGATTTAGTGGCACCTCCGGTTTATACCCGCCCCGCAGAATTCAGAGGTCACAAAGTGCCGGAAGTGCTTTTGAGCGGGCACCAAAAAAATATTGAGGAGTGGCGCTTTGAACAATCCATTAAGAGGACCCGTGAACGCAGACCGGAATCCGGTCAAAACCCAGATAAGAATTGATAGACGGTATTCTGGTATTATATAAATAATTCCTATATTTGCAAACCATTTTAAGCTAGTGCCATGAGTGATTTAATAAAACTAGTAGAAGCAGAGGACGCCGAAGCCCGTAAAAACTACCCCGATTTTAAGGCGGGGGACACAGTAAACGTGCATGTGAAAATTCGGGAAGGAAACAAGGAAAGGGTCCAGCAATTTCGAGGTACCGTGATCCAAAGAAAAAATCCAAATACCAATGGTGAGACCTTTACCGTCCGAAAAGTTTCCAACGGTGTAGGTATTGAGCGTATCTTTCCAATTTTAAGCCCCAACCTAGACAAAATCGAATTGGTGCGCAAAGGTAAAGTGCGTAGAGCAAGGTTGTACTATCTTCGAGGTAAGCAAGGAAAAGCCGCTCGCATTAAAGAGAGAATCTAATTAGACCAACTATAAAGTAAAGGTCGATTTTTAGAAATCGACCTTTTTTTATGGTGTTTTTTATATTTTTAGCACCCATAGCAATACTCATCTTATGAAAACCACCCGCAGAAAGTTTATCGGGGCCATGGCCCAAATGGCAGCAGCTTTTGGAATTACCACTTGGCCTATGGTCTCTTTTGCAAAAACAACCGAAGAAAAAATGTTAGTTCATCAAGTTTACTTTTGGCTGAAAGATCCTGAGGATCGGCAAGCCTTTGACCAACTCAAATCCGGCCTAGAAAAAATACTACGCATAAGCAGCATAGAATCCGGACATATCGGCGTTCCTGCCACTACCGAGGCCCGGGATGTGGTGGATCACAGCTATTCATTTTCCTATCAAGTCCGTTTCAAAAACATAGCCGATCATGATAGCTATCAAGAAGATCCTATCCATCTGCAGTTTATCGAAGAATGTGCGGATCTTTGGAATCAAGTGAAAGTATATGATTATAACCCCTTGTAGCTAATGCTGCAGGAGTAGTGAGTATCTTAAGCCAATGGGAATGATTCGATTTCATAAGTACCAGGGTACCGGTAATGATTTTGTGATGATCGATGATCGGCAGGAAACTTTTGACTTGCAAAATCAAAAGTTGGTAGGTCGACTATGTGACCGCAGATTCGGTATTGGGGCGGATGGAGTAATCCTTATTCGAAACCACCCTTCTTATGATTTCGAAATGATCTATTTTAATCCCGACGGCTCCCAAAGCCTTTGTGGGAATGGTTCACGTTGTGCGGTTCGTTTTGCTCATCAATTGGACATGATAGAAAGCCATTGCCACTTTCTGGCAATTGATGGGTCCCATGAAAGCTATATGAAAGGTGACCTGATCTATATCAAGATGCCCGATGTTCCCGTGATCGAAAGATCTGAAGAATCATTCTTCTTGGATACCGGATCCCCTCATCATGTAAAAATTGTACCGGAAATATCGGAAGTTGACGTTTTTAATGAAGGACGCTCTATACGTAACAGCTACGGGGAGTCGGGCTCCAACGTCAATTTTGTGCAACTGACGGACCAGCAGGTCACGGTGCGCACTTATGAGCGGGGAGTCGAAGATGAGACTTTGTCCTGTGGTACGGGAGTAACCGCGGTGGCTCTGGCTCTTTCCGAACGGGGCTACCATAGTCCGGTGCTTCTACAAACACGCGGAGGGGAGCTTAAGGTATCTTTTGAACAGACGGTCGATGGGGTTTTCACCAATGTTTATTTAATTGGCCCTGCTGTTGAAGTGTTTAATGGTAGCATTGAATATTAGGGGTGACGGTATTCACGTCAATTTGACATATAGGAGTGCCCTAGTATGGTTTTTGTGAACTACCTGTTTTATTAGCGAAATTGCTTTTAAATTTAAGGAATAAACCCTTTTTGGAATGTTAGACTTTGTTAGCAAGGGGATTGCTAAAGTATTTGGAACCAAGTCAGAAAAAGACATTAAATCTGTGTTACCCTATGTAGCCCAGATCCATGAACAGTATGAGCCCCTGCAAGGTATTAGTGACGATCAGCTAAGAGATAAAACTCAGGAACTCAAAGATGTAATTAATAGAGAATTAGCGGAGGTTGATGCACAGATCGCCGATCTTCATCAAAAGATTGCAGATAATCCGGATTTGGATATACATCAAAAAGATGAGGTATTCAAGGAGATAGATTCCCTGGAAGATAAAAGAAATGAGGTACTGGAAGAAGTGTTATTGGATGTGCTTCCCCTGGCCTTTGCGGTGATTAAAGAAACCGCCAGAAGATTCAAGGAAAATGGGCAACTACGGGTTAAGGCCAATTTGGAAGACAAAGCCTTTGCCGCAGAATATTCTAATGTGGAAATAGACGGTGATCAGGCTATTTGGCACAATACCTGGATGGCTGGAGGCAATGAAATCACCTGGGACATGCTGCATTACGATGTCCAGCTTGTTGGAGGCATAGTTCTGCATCAGGGAAAAATAGCTGAAATGGCCACTGGAGAGGGTAAAACGTTGGTTGCTACCCTGCCGGCTTTCCTTAATGCCTTGGCCGATCGCGGGGTGCACATCGTAACGGTAAATAATTATTTGGCTAAGCGGGACTCTGAATGGATGGCGCCCATCGTTCAATTTCACGGGATGCAGGTAGCCTGTATCGATAATCATCAGCCCAACTCCGAAGCCCGCAGAAAAGCCTACCAGGCCCACATAACTTATGGTACTAACAATGAATTCGGGTTTGATTATTTACGTGACAACATGTCCCGTGATCCCAAGGAGTTGGTGCAAAGAAAACATCACTTCGCCATGGTCGACGAGGTGGATTCAGTACTGGTCGATGACGCCCGTACTCCACTGATCATTTCAGGTCCCATACCCAAAGGAGATGAGCATGAATTCTATGACTTAAAACCCCGGATCAACAAATTGGTGGATGCCCAGAAGAAACAGGCTTCTCAATACCTCCAGGAGGCTAAAAAAATGCTGGCCGATGGCGATGAGAAGGATGGAGGACTGGCTCTGTTCAGGGTATACCGGGGCCTGCCCAAATACAAGCCATTGATCAAGTATCTCAGTGAAACCGGCATCAAGCAAATACTGCAAAAAACCGAGAATTTCTATTTGCAGGATAATCAAAAAATGATGCCAGAGGCCGATGAACCTTTGTATTTTACCATCGACGAAAAAAATAACAATATCGAACTCACCGAGAGAGGTATCGATCTCATAACCGGGGAGGGTGAAGATACCAAATTTTTCATCATGCCGGACATCGGTATGGAGGTGGCCTCAATAGAAAATGATGAGAGCCTATCGGAAAAAGAACGCATCAAGCAAAAAGAGGACCTCATTAGGGATTATTCAGTAAAGTCCCAGCGCATCCACTCCACCAATCAACTGCTGAAAGCCTATACCTTATTCGAGAAAGATACCGAATATATAATTGTTGACGGCAAAGTGAAGATTGTGGATGAACAAACCGGGCGAGTAATGGAGGGAAGGCGCTATTCCGATGGATTGCACCAGGCTATCGAAGCCAAGGAAAATGTAAAAGTAGAGGACGCCACTCAAACCTATGCCACTGTAACCTTACAGAATTATTTCCGCATGTATCACAAACTGGCGGGTATGACCGGAACCGCTGAGACAGAGGCTGGGGAGTTCTGGGAGATCTACAAACTGGATGTGGTGGTGATCCCTACCAATCGACCCATAGTACGTGATGACCGCCAGGACAAAGTCTATAAAACCGTACGGGAAAAATTCAATGCGGTAGCCGGTGAGATAGAAGAACTAACTCAGGCCGGTCGTCCGGTGCTGGTGGGAACCACTTCGGTGGAGATCTCCGAGGTATTAAGTCGCATGCTCAGTATGCGCAACATTGAACACCAGGTGCTGAATGCTAAACAACACCAGCGGGAAGCCGAAGTTGTACTGAATGCAGGAAAACCCGGAAAGGTGACCATTGCTACCAACATGGCCGGAAGAGGTACGGACATAAAACTTACACCTGAATCCAAAGCCGCCGGAGGATTGGCCATTGTGGGTACGGAACGGCATGAGAGCCGGCGGGTCGACCGTCAGTTAAGAGGACGAT
>JAOTYN010000295.1 GCA_029861825.1 Cyclobacteriaceae bacterium | reverse complement strand
GTGATTATTTCAAAATATTCCTAACTTTTGGAAGCATTTAATTAACTCACCAGCAAAACGAGATCTATGTCATTAAAATTAATTAGTACCCTGTTGCATCTGGCAGGGTCCGATGGACAGGTCAGTGGGTCCGAAATGGCGCTTATATATAAGATTGCCATGGCCAAAGGCTTGCCCATGTTTGAAGTGGAACAGTTGACCAGTAATCCGGGTGAACATCAGCTGGATCCGGACCAACTTTCCGACGATGAAAAATACGAATACATCTATACCATTATTCTGATGAGTAAAATGGATGGTCGGTTGGATGAAAGGGAATTGACCACCTGTACGGAATTTGCTATAGAGCTAGGGTATGATGAGGCGGTTATTCCCAAATTGTTAGAAATTGTTGAAAGTGATTCCGATCTCACGGAAAACAAAGAAGAATTAAAATCGGAAATTCAGAATTATCTTAAATCCTAGTTACATATGTTGAAATATCCCTTTTTGATTTTGGCCATGGTTCTGACGTTCGGAGCCAGCAGTCAGGATGCTAAATCTACCATTTTACAGATTATGGAACGCCAACAAGCATGCTGGAATCAAGGTGATATTCCCTGCTTCATGAACGGATATTGGGAGTCCGATTCCTTGATGTTCGTAAGTAAGGAGAAAGTGTACTACGGCTATCAAAATACCTTGGAGCGTTACTACAAGGGATATCCCAACCGTGAAGCCATGGGTACGCTTACTTTCACTTTCATCTCCATGCAGCCCTTGGGAGCGGACGCATTTTATGTTATCGGATCCTACCATCTTGAACGCACTATTGGCGATGCCCAAGGCCATTTTACTCTGCTCTGGAAGCGAATTGAGGGAGAATGGGTGATCGTAGCCGATCACAGTAGTTGATGGACCTTTGGGGTCAGAGTTTGTGGGATTACCATCAAGGGAAACGATCTCATCACCTGTACCTGGATACTTCTTTTGGTCCCCTGGAAAAGGTTCCTCTGGAGGAATTTTTCCGTTACGATCAGACTTTTACCGCTCTGGATAATGTGGCGTTGTCGCACTGTAAAGGTCCGGTTCTGGATGTGGGTGCTGGAACGGGTTCACATTCACTGGCCTTGCAGAAATCCGGTATAGAGGTAACAGCCTTAGAAGTATCTCCAGGGGCTTGTACAGTTATGCAAAGCCGTGGAGTGCATCGTGTAAAAAACCAGGACCTCTATCGCTTTTCAGGTAAATTCCAAACCGTTTTATTACTAATGAATGGAGTGGGGTTAGCCGGCACCTTGTCCAATTTGCCGGGGTTTCTAGGAGTGCTTAATGAGCTCATGCAGGATGGTGGCCAAATAGTCTTAGACTCTTGTGATGTCCGATATCTCTATGCTGGAGAATCTCTACCTACAGACCACTATTTCGGAGATATGAGTTACTGCTATCATTATAAAGGCCAGTCTGGGAAATCTTTCCCCTGGTTGTTTGTAGATAGAGAAAAACTGGCAGAGCACGCTCAACAGCAGGAGTTGCGTTGTCAGGTGGTTTTTCAAGAGGGAGATCAGTACTTAGCCGTTTTGGATAGGCGTTTAGACTAATGACCGTTGGTTCTCTTCTGATACTTGAAACTTAAATAGGACAGCACGTCGCCAAAGGCATGGGCGCCCTGCTTGAGAGTGTCATCCACAGGTTTGCCATTTAGCCGTAGCAGCAGCAATCCATAGATCCCGTTCAGGCAGATCTGTACAGGGTTACTGAGCTTTCCGTTAGATTGAGCGGCATTGCGATTAATGTGCAACTTAGCTTGATCGAATATTTTTCGGTAGGCCTGATCGGACTTGAGAAGTTCCAGATTGAAATTCGACAATTCCTGTGCGAGTTTGTTCAACTCTTCTAAGTGCCCGCTTTTTTCTAGCCCCTCCTTTTTCATCTGATTGGCAATCTTGCGATACCAGGCTTTTATGCGGGTTTTTTTGTCATCTTCAACTGGAAAGTGTTGAATTACGTATTTGTAAATTTCTCCTAATTCAAAGTTGTAGGCCCGGATAAGATCCTCCGTTTGGTACATAAATATGATATACTCGGAGATGCTTTCCTTACGTTTCTTCTCGGCGATTAACATGTTGAAAACAGTTTAGGGGGCTACAAATATCGGATTTTTCTTCATTTTCCCCAAGTTTCTGCCCTGAGAATTTTCAAATTCTGCGAACAATTAATCACTTGCGATTCTTCTTAAAGTAAATATTAATTGGCTATTTTTGCCCTTGATTTTGCGTATGGAGAACATTAGGAACTTTTGTATTATCGCTCATATTGACCACGGTAAAAGCACTTTGGCCGACCGGCTTTTAGAAGAAACCGATACCGTTTCTGACCGCGAAATGCAGGAGCAACTCCTGGACAATATGGATCTGGAACGCGAGCGGGGTATCACCATTAAGAGCCATGCGGTGCAAATGGATTATCAGAGCTCAGGGACCGCCTATATACTAAACCTTATCGATACTCCCGGGCATGTGGATTTTTCTTACGAGGTATCCCGTTCCATAGCTGCTTGTGAGGGAGCTTTGCTGGTAGTAGATGCCTCACAGGGAATTGAGGCGCAAACCATTTCGAATCTTTACCTGGCCTTGGAACACGATCTGGAAATTATTCCCGTGCTGAACAAGATAGACCTTCCGGGGGCAATGCCCGATGAGGTTACCGATCAGATCGTGGATCTAATCGGATGCGACCCTCAGGAAATAATCCGTGCTAGTGCAAAAGAAGGTATCGGTATACAGGAAATCTTGGAGGCCATTGTGAATCGTATTCCACCACCTACAGGGGACCCGCAAGCACCCTTGCAAGCCATGATCTTTGACTCCGTTTTCAACAGCTACCGGGGTATTGAGGTATATTTTCGGGTATTTAACGGAACCATTAAGTCCGGCGCTCAGGTCAAATTTGTAAATACCGGCAAGACATACGATGCCGACGAAATCGGGATACTTAAATTAAAGCAAGAACCGTGTGATGAGATCCAGGCTGGAAATGTTGGGTATTTAATTTCGGGTATTAAAGTGGCTAAGGAGGTCAAAGTGGGCGATACTATTACCCACGTAGATCGCCCCTGTGAAGCTTTGAAGGGCTTTGAGGACGTAAAACCTATGGTATTTGCGGGTATCTATCCGGTGGAAACCTCAGAATATGAAGAATTGCGGGCTTCTATGGAAAAACTGCAGTTAAATGATGCCTCCCTGGTCTGGGAACCCGAAACTTCCGCAGCTTTGGGATTTGGCTTTCGTTGTGGATTTCTGGGTATGTTGCATATGGAGATCGTACAGGAACGTCTGGAAAGAGAATTTGATATGACGGTGATTACCACCGTGCCCTCCGTTCAATTTCATGCAATCGGCAGTGATGGCTCCATTACTATTGTAAACGCGCCATCTGAACTGCCGGAACCCATGCAGATTTCCCATGTGGAAGAACCTTTTATCAGGGCTCAAATTATATCCAAAGCCGAATACATTGGCCCCATAATTGCACTTTGCATGGATAAAAGGGGTGTTATTAAGAACCAGGTATACCTAACCAGTGATCGGGTTGAATTGACTTTTGAGCTGCCGCTATCGGAAATTGTTTTCGATTTTTATGATCGATTAAAGACCATTTCCCGGGGATATGCCAGCTTGGACTATGAACTGATCGGGTTTCGCAAGTCCAACATGGTTAAACTGGATATCATGCTTAATGGTGAGAAAGTGGACGCCCTTTCAGCAATTGTGCATCGCGATAAAGCCCACGAGTGGGGTAAAAGACTTTGTGAAAAATTGCGGCAACTACTTCCCCGGCAAATGTTCGAAATTGCCATTCAGGCAGCTATTGGCACTAAAGTAGTAGCACGTGAAACCGTGAGGGCAATGAGAAAAAACGTTCTGGCCAAGTGCTATGGCGGCGATATTACCCGGAAAAGAAAGCTACTGGAAAAACAAAAAAAAGGAAAGAAACGCATGAGACAGGTGGGCAATGTGGAGATCCCACAAGAAGCCTTCATGGCAGTTCTTAAGTTAGATTAACTAATTATGACCCTATTAGACGGTAAAAAAACTTCCGAGCAGATTAAAAATGAAATTGCCGAGGAGGTGGAGGTGATAAAATCTCAGGGTGGTAAGGTGCCGCATTTGGCGGCCATACTGGTAGGACACGATGGCGCCAGCGAAACCTATGTGAATAGCAAGGTAAAGGATTGCGCCCAAGTTGGTTTTCGCTCTTCCCTGTTGCGTTTTGAAGACAGTATTACCGAAGAAGAACTGCTGACAGTAGTTCAGGAAGTAAATGAAGATGAGGACATTGATGGTTTGATCGTACAACTGCCTTTACCCAATCATATATCGGTACAAAAAGTGACCGAGAGGATTAGACCGGAAAAGGATGTCGATGGGTTTCATCCTGTCAATGTAGGTAGAATGGTCAAGGGTTTGCCGGCTTATATATCGGCCACTCCCTATGGCATTATGCAACTATTGCAGCGATACAATATTGAGACCGCGGGCAAGCACTGCGTGGTCATTGGCCGCAGCGACATCGTGGGTACACCCTTGAGTATATTAATGGCACGTAAAACCAATCCCGGAAATTGTACAGTCACTTTATGTCATAGCCGAACAAAAGATATTAAGGCCCATACATTACAGGCCGATATCGTAATCGCAGCGCTGGGTATTCCGGAATTTTTAAAAGGCGACATGGTTAAGGAGGGTGCGGTAGTAGTGGACGTTGGGATTACCCGGGTAGCTGATGAAACTAAAAAGAGAGGCTATGCTCTGAAAGGGGATGTAGATTTTGAAGAGGTGGCGCCAAAATGCAGTTACATTACTCCAGTGCCCGGAGGGGTAGGGCCCATGACGCGCGCCTCACTTCTGTGGAATACACTACAATCTGCAAAAAGGGCGTTCTATTTACCAGAACCGATCTCTTAATGATGGCTTCAGTTGGTATATCTGCTCAAACGTTGCCTGTTATGGAGGCTTTCAGCACCTTGCAAGGTGAAGGTTTTCATACCGGCAAGCCTGCCTATTTCATTCGATTGGGTGGATGCGATGTGGGTTGTCACTGGTGCGATGTCAAGGAATCATGGCAAGCGGAAGCACACCCTCAAACTGAAATATCCGAGCTGGTGCATAACGCCCAGAGCCAAAGATCAGATATGGTGGTAATTACCGGCGGTGAGCCTTTGATGTATAATCTGGATCACCTTTGCCAGGAACTGCAAAACCAAGGATTGAAAACCCATCTGGAAACATCAGGTTGTTATGCGCTCAGCGGCAACTGGGATTGGATTTGCTTCTCTCCTAAAAAATTCAAAGAGCCATTAATGGAATTTTACCAGGTTGCCAATGAGTTGAAAATAGTGATTTACCATCCCAGTGATCTTTCGTGGGCCCAAAAACATGCTGACCAAATGCATGAAAAAAGTGAATGGTATTTGCAACCGGAGTGGAGTCGGGCGGAACAAGTGATGCCCCTGATTGTGGATTATATCAAAGACCACCCTAAATGGCGTATGTCCCTGCAAACACATAAATATCTCAATATTCCATGAAATTACTGGTTGCCATATGGTTGTCAATGATCTTTTTTGGTACTATGGTGCCATTGC
>JAOTYN010000294.1 GCA_029861825.1 Cyclobacteriaceae bacterium | reverse complement strand
GACCACTTTTCATTAACAATATGTATACTTGAGTCACCCCATACCACAAGATCCACATCACCCACGGGCCAATAATCTCCTATATCTCCCTGTTGTATTTGAAGTTCCTGTGAACCCATCCAATAGTCTGCCGATCCAGGCTCCCCAAAACCATGGTACAGTAAGCCGCTATCCCGAGGGCCGTTTTCTCTTGGGGGATGCATGTCTTTACCCCACTTTACCTTCAGCTTCAAATGATAATTCTTGAACTCTCCCTCCGTATAGATCATACCCCAGGCTACCCCCGAAATACGGATTGCATTTCCTTGATCCGTCTCAACTACTTTTATTACTTCAAGCGGATCATTATCAATTCCAAAAGGTTCTATTGTATTACCTAAACTATCGATTTCCAAATTATATGGAGTTGCCAAATACGAATGCCAACCTGTGATGTCATGTCCATTCCAAAGAGGAGTCCATGTATTTGCAGAATCCTCCTTCTTTTTATTGGATTGACAGGAAAGCAGGGAAATTAAAATTAGACCAAGTGTTAGTTTTTTCATTTCCTTTCAATTTTCTGCAGAATGGGAGAGCTGAGTTTGGAGCCTAGCATAATTGTTAAAACCTCCTTTTCATAGGGAAACATCATGAAGTCATTTCCTACTGATTACGCATTGAACTTAATTGAACATAACGGTGCAATGTATGGCGCATGTGCCAATACACATCGGATAGTAGTAAATTAGCGAAAAACTGCCGAAGCTAACAAAGATCGTAAGGGTTTGCGTACTGCTTGTCACTGATCCCACTACCCAACCGCTCGGTGCGGTCCGAGTGATCCGTATTTTCTTTTTTAAAATCAGGTTCTAACGGCCTGCTTTTCCTATTTTTCCTAAACTCAGTTAATATTTCATCCGTCAGTGCCTCTCCCCGTTAAATAATGGGTTCTCAATGGTGCTTGTCGCGAACGACTTTGGATAGCCTCCACTTCGTGGCTGTTTCCGGAATGATCTGCTCTAAAACTTAGTACAGCGCAATTCTGATTCGTAATCCGTAATTATATTTCCTAACTTATATAGGCCGGACAACAGAAACGATTGCACTTATAGCTACCGAACCAGCATGAAAACTTTTGCTACAACTAAATCTCCAGTGATGAACTGGGGAAGGTATGTGGTTACCGGCCTTCTTTTGACCTGTGTTCAGGTTTCACTTCTGGCTCAAATCAGCAAGATCCAATTTGACAGGGTTGGGTTTCAAGAAGGTTTGTCGCAGACCACCGTTTACGCCATTTTTCAGGACAGTAAGGGATTTATGTGGTTCGGTACCCGCGACGGGCTGCACAAATATGATGGCTATAGCTTCAAAGTCTACCGAAATAAACCCGAAGACCCAAAAAGTTTAAGCAATAATACCGTGCGAGTGATTTTCGAATACCAATCCAAACTTTGGGTAGGTACAGAAAAAGGCCTTAATGTTTTGAACCTTGAAACGGAAAAATTCAACCATTATTTGCACGATCCTACCAACCCCCAAAGCTTAAGTCATGACAGGATTCGCGATATAGCCTTGGATCAATCAGGATCACTTTGGATTGCTACTAACGGTGGCGGCATGAATAAACTGATGGGTCATGCAACTGAGGGCTCGGATGAAAATGACTTTTCTTTTGAACATTATCGACACCATTCCGGTGATCCTCATAGTTTAAGTGATGATCGTGTTTATACCCTATACCCAGGCAGCAACGGAGGGATTTGGGTGGGAACCGTAGGTGGCGGGCTTAATAAGCTGAAGACGGAGGATGGTACCTTCACTCGTTATCTGCATAATCCAAATGATCCCACCAGTCTATCCGATAATATTGTCAACACCATTTATGAAGACAAGTTTGGAGTACTTTGGGTGGGTACCCGGGCCGGAGGACTCAATGTGCTGCTACCTCAATCTACTTCTTTTAAGCATTACTTGCATGATCCTGCTAAATCCAAAAGCCTGGGCCATAATAATGTCAACGTTATTGCGGAGGACCATTCAGGAGTACTTTGGGTGGGTACTTATGGAGGAGGTCTCGATTTTGTAGAACTGCCTATAACTGATAACAAGAGGGCTGATCCCCTAAGCTTTGCCATGGCATTTGAGCACAATAGACATCATGGCGTTGATTCTCGAAGCTTAAGTAATGACTTGATCAGGTCTATTTATGAGGACCAATCCGGTATCATCTGGGTAGGTACCAGCGAGGGTGGATTAAATAAGTTTGATAAAAGACGCAGAAAATTCGAGCATTACCAGTATGAAGTGAACAATCCCTATAGCCTGAGTGCAAAATCTGTAAGCTCGATTTATGAAGACAGTCAAGGAGGCTTATGGATAGGAACCTATGGGGGAGGGCTCAATAAATTATCTACACATCAGGACCCCGGTGCAATCAGGAAATTTGAGCATTACCGACATCAACCTGAAAACCTCCACAGTCTCAGTAACGATGTAGTGCTTACAATATACCAGGATCGCCAAGCAACTATGTGGTTCGGAACCATTAGCGGAGGCCTGAATGAGTATAACAATGAGAAGGGCACCTTCATACATTATAAACATGATTCACAAAGCCCAACCAGCCTTAGTAATGATAGAGTAACCTCCATTCTTGAGGATCCCGTCCGGGACCAGGTGCTTTGGATCGGCACTTATGGTGGATTAAATAAATTCGATCGAGGTACCGACGTTTTTGTGCACTACCGGCACCATCCAGACGATCCCAAAAGCTTAAGCGACGATAATATCAGCCAGGTTTATGCGGACAAATTGGGAATACTTTGGATAGCTACCAGAGCCGGAGGACTCAACAAATTTAATCCTGAAACCGGTGAATTTACCCGCTACCTGCACCGTGATAATGACTCTACCAGTATCAGTACCAACGAGATCAATATGATACATGAATCTCGTTCCCATCCCCGCTTATTATGGATCGGCACCTATGGCGGTGGTTTAAATAGATTTGATATAGAATCAGAGACATTTATCCATTATCGCGAAAAAGACGGGCTTGCTAATGATGTGATCGATGGAATATTGGAGGACGACGGGGGAAATCTGTGGTTAAGCACTAATGGCGGTGTATCAAAATTCAATCCCACTACCGGTATCTTTCGAAATTATGACCTTTCCGATGGATTGCAAAACAATGAATTTAATATGGGAGCCTATCATCAAAGCCAAGTCAGCGGTGAGATGTTTTTTGGAGGCATAAACGGATTTAATTCCTTTCATCCTGAAAAAGGAATAGAGGATGACCCCTATGTACCGCAGATCGTGATAACGGATTTTCAAATATTTAATAAATCCGTGTCCTTTGGGGATCCTAACATTCCCTCACCTCTTGAAAAGTCCGTAACCAGTACCCAAGAAATAACCTTGAGCTACCAGGAAAGTGTATTTTCATTCGAGTTTGCGGCTTTGCATTACTCTTTACCTGAAAAAAACCAGTATGCCTATAAGATGGAGGGATTTGACACTGATTGGAATTACATTAACAACAGGCGCTTTACCACTTTTACGGCCCTGCCTGCCGGTGAATATATCTTCCGGGTTAAGGGTTCGAATCCCGATGGAGTATGGAACGAAACGGGAACAGCAATTAGTATTATCATCACTCCGCCTTGGTGGAAGACTTGGTGGGCTTATGGTCTATATATCCTGGGCTTATCAAGCATGATTATTGGATATGTTCGCTACAAAACCCAAATACAAGCCAAGGAGTTGGCACAGGAGCGACGGGTCACCGAACAGTTAAGACGGGTAGATAAGCTCAAGGACGAGTTCCTGGCCAACACCTCCCATGAATTACGAACTCCGCTCAACGGGATTATCGGCATTACAGAATCCATGATGGACGGGGCTGCAGGTGAGCTATCCGAGCAAGCGAATGTCAATCTATCCATGGTAGCCTCCAGCGGGAAACGACTGGCCAGCCTGGTAAATGACATTCTGGACTTTTCAAAGCTAAAGACCCGTAGCCTGGAATTGAATAAGAAACCCACCGATATGCGGGTGCTAACGGATATAGTGCTAAAATTTAGTGAGCCCTTGCTGAAACCCAGAGAGTTATCATTGATCAACAGCGTACCTAAAAGTATTCCGCTGGTGGATGGTGATCCCGATCGTCTGCAGCAAATTCTTCACAATATTATTGATAACGCCATCAAGTTTTCAGAAAAGGGAAAAATTGAGGTGAAGGCGGTGGAAAAAGACGGATTGGTTTACCTGTCTGTAACTGATCAGGGTATGGGAATACCCCATGATAAGCTTTCATCTGTATTCCAGTCCTTTGAACAGCTTGATGCCTCCATAGAGCGGGAACATGGGGGAACAGGCTTGGGTCTGGCTATTACCCGGCAATTAGTGGAGCTTCATGGTGGAACTATCGAAGTTGATTCTCAATTGGGTGAAGGGTCTACTTTTACTTTTACCATTCCCATTTCCCAAGAGCAATCCGCGCAAGGGATGGTGGAGGCGGATGGGGCCAGAGATATACCCAAGATCTCCAGGGTGAGAGAAGCGGTGGAAGTAGTACCGGATGAACGCCATGAAGCTTCCAAGTCAAATGGGGAATTCAAAATCCTAGTGGTAGATGATGAAGCTATTAATCATCAAGTCTATTTAAACTATCTGTCATCAGAAAATTATGCCGTCACCCAGGCTTTTAGTGGTAAAGAGGCATTAGAGGCCATCCATAAAAGCAAGGATTGGGACCTGATTTTGTTGGACCTGATGATGCCTAAAATGTCCGGCTATGAGGTTTGCCGACGCTTAAGAGATAATTATCTGCCCACTGAATTACCAGTTATCATAATTACTGCAAAGGATCAGGTATCGGACTTGGTACAGGGTTTCGCTTGCGGGGCCAATGATTATCTTGCCAAGCCTTTCACCAAACATGAGTTTTTAGCTAGAGTAAAGACCCACCTCAATTTATTCAAGATCAATCATGCCTATGGCAGGTTTGTTCCACATGAATTTTTAAAGACCCTGGGGAAAGAATCCATTGTGGATGTAGGATTGGGTGATCAAGTGCAGGAAGAGATGACCATCATGTTTTGTGACATACGCTCTTACAGTACCCTCTCAGAGAGTATGTCACCAAAAGAGACTTTTAATTTCCTTAACGCCTACTTGAGCAAGGTAGGGCCTATAATTAGGGAAAATCATGGATTTGTCAACCAGTATTATGGAGATGGTATCATGGCCGTATATCAAAGCAAAGCCGAAAATGCGGTGAAATCTTCCATTGAGATGCAAAAAAGAGTGGCGGCTTACAACCTTGAAAGAAAAGCCAAAAACCGCAAGCCCATGAAAATTGGTATCGGCTTGCATACGGGCCCCCTGATGCTAGGGATAATTGGCGATAAGCAACGTATGGATACCGGGGCGGTGGCGGATTCAGTCAATATAGCCTCCCGTATGGAAGGGTTGACCAAGTTTTACGGATCATCCATTGTGGTGAGTGAATATACTTTGAAATCCATAGGTCGATCTCAGGAATATAATCATCGCTTTTTGGGTAAAGTTCAGGTTAAGGGCAGAGAAGGAGCAATATCCGTGTATGAGATATTTGATGGTGATTCCGAGCGCATGATTGAATTGAAAATGAGTACCAAAACA
>JAOTYN010000293.1 GCA_029861825.1 Cyclobacteriaceae bacterium | reverse complement strand
ACCGGGGTAAATCTTTACCAACCCAGTAGCAGTGCTCGAGAAAACCTCATTTTCCTCATCTTTTTTGTCAACACCATAAAAGCCGTATATGATTATTCGGACTTGATGAGAGCCAGTATAGCATCCGCCGGTAACGATCATAGATTAGGGGCCAATGAAGCACCTCCGGCCATCATTTCCGTATTCATCGGAGCTCAGATGACCGCAATCCTGGATGAACTGGAACAAAGTGGCAATATCAAAATAAGGAAGGGCGACAACATGTATATGAAATTGGGAATTGATAAGATTCCGGAAATAATTTTGGACAATACGGATAGAAATCGTACTTCGCCCTTCGCTTTTACCGGTAATAAATTCGAATTTCGAGCTGTAGGATCTGATGCAAACGTGGCTCAGCCTATGACCGTATTGAATTTGGCGGTGGCAGAACAGTTGAATCAGTTCAACAAGGAATTGGAGGAGAGGCTTGCTAAAGGTGTTGAAAAGAAAATAGCGGTGGTAGAAATCTTGCGAGAGTACATTTCGAAATCCAAGGACATTAGATTCGAAGGAGACGGATATTCCAAATCCTGGGAGGATGAAGCCCGTAAAAGAGGATTGTCGAATGTCAAGAATACGCCCAGAGCTTTGGATACTTACTTGGATCGAAAATCAAAAACCCTTTTCAAACGGCATAAAGTATTCTCGGAGGTGGAGTTATCGGCACGTAACGAGATCATGCTGGAGAACTATATTATGAAAATCCAGATTGAATCCCGGATTATGAGTGATCTGGCTATGAATCATATTATTCCCACAGCAGTGGCCTACCAAAACAAGTTGATCACCAACGCCAATGGATTAAAGAGCCTGGGAATAAACAATCAGTCAGTGGTTACCTCTATTCAACGTATTTCGCAGTATATCGATACCATTCAAAATAGTTGCATTAATATGATAAAAGAGCGTAAGAGGATAAATAAGATTGAAGATACCAGAAAGAAGGCAGTTGCTTATTGTGATGATATTAAGAAGAAATATTTTGATGAAATAAGGCATGCAGTAGATAAATTGGAGCTAATTGTGGATGATGAAGATTGGCCGCTAGTAAAGTATCGTGAAATGCTCTTCCTCCGCTAATTTTGAAAATGAGAGGCGTTATATTTCTATGGTGGTTTTCAAGTCTTACCTTGTTAGGACAGGAGACCATTCCCATTCAGGTGATAGATGGCAGCAAGCCCATTGCACAATATACTGTCGATAGCTGGGACAACGAAGATGGTTTGCCCACCAACGCCGTGCTGGATATTGAAAAAACTTCCAGGGGGTTTATGTGGCTGGCTACTTTCAATGGATTGGTGCGGTTTGACGGGGTTGATTTTCAAGTATATGACAAGAGCAATACCCAGCAATTAAGATCCAATAATATTTCAACATTATTGGTGGACCAGAAGGATCAACTTTGGATCGGTACCAATGGGGGAGGGCTAGTAAAAATGGCTCAAGACCAATTTACCTTCTTCAATACCGACAGTATTATCAGTAGTAATATGGTTACCGCCCTGGAAGAAGGAGCAGGTGGAACCATCTGGGTGGGTACCCGACTGGGACTGGCCCGTATGGTCAATGATACCCTGGTTCGTATCAATACCGGACCTCTTTCATACAAGAATATTACCACCCTGTTTTCAGATGATCGCAACCGGCTTTGGGTAGGCACTGCTACTAGTGGACTGTATGTTTTGGATCAGGATAATCTGGTAAACTTAACTCGAGAGCATGGCCTTCAAAGTAATTTCGTACGGGCCACCTTTGGCGATTCAAATGGACGTATGTGGGTGGGTACTGATAGAGGGGTCTCTATGGTAGATGAACATGGAATTCATAATCTGGATTCCATACCCGGGTCACCGGCCGTTTTCACAAATACTTTTCTGGAAGATGAACAAGGTAACATTTGGATGGGATCCAATGACGGGCTGCGCCGATTTAACGGCAAATTTGAAGCACTTGCCCTGGGGATTACCCACCGCATTGTGCAAAGTCTTTATCAGGACGATGAGGGTAATATCTGGGTAGGTACTTACAGAGGAGGATTAAACCGGTTAAAACAAGGGAAATTCCTCACTCTGGGTGTTCCTGAAGGCCTGAACAATGATGTTATCAACGTTACTTATCAAGATGACACACTACTATGGATTGGTTCAGACAACGGACTGGCGCTATTTCATGAGGATGGTAGCATTAAGTCGTACAACTTGGGAAGACGATCAGCGGGTAATCGCATCAGAGACATTTTGCGTGACTCCCGGGGGAGACTATGGTTATGTACTTACAGCGGACTAATCCAATTTGAGAACGAACAGATTGTTAGAAGGATTACCACCCGGAATGGATTGTCCAGTAACAATACCCGTCGAATCATAGAGGACAAACAGGGAGACCTATGGGTGGGTACTGCCAATGGTCTTAATCGTATTTCAGAAGACGGCCATATAGAAGTTTTTGGAGTAGAATCTGGGTTAAGGGATCAATTTGTGATGTCTTTGTTTTACGACAAAAGAGATCGTTTATGGGTGGGAACCGATGGAGGAGGCGCTTATATTTACAGTAAAGAAAGATTTGAAAGAGGCCTTTCAGATGAGGCCGTTAACGACATTATTTTCAATATTTTTCAGGACCATGACGGTTCTATCTGGTTTAGCACCAATCGGGGAGTTATCTACCTCCAAGATTCACTGGAATTCAACATTACCGAACAACACGGATTAATCAGCAATAATATTTTTCAGGTTATGCTTGACGACCGGGGACAGGTTTGGTTTACCAGCGACCGGGGCTTAATGAGAAGCACCTTTGACGATATCAGGAATCTGGCGACCGGCAAAGTGCCGGATATTCGAAACTACCGAATCTTCGATCGATCCGATGGTATGAGAACCAGCCAGATCACAGCGGCTTCAAAATCAACACAATCCTCGGACAGCCGGCTTTGGATTGCTACCCTGAAAGGTGTTACCGTAATCAATACCGAACAGATTCCCATAAACGAAGTGCAACCTAAAACAGCTCTGACACTCATGACAGTAGATGATGCCGAGCAGTTGTTGAAAGGCCCAATTAACTTGCAGGCTGGCTCCAGACGGTTGGAATTTCACTACACAGGCTTAAGCTTTTATGCACCGGAAAAGGTGAGATTTAAATACCGTTTGGAAAGCTTTGATGAAGATTGGGTGGATGCCGGAGATAGGCGTATTGCTTATTATACCAATCTTCCTCCTGGCAATTATGTATTTAAGGTCATTGCCTCTAACAATGACGGTATATGGAACCGAAAACCAGCGTTCATAAGTATTACCCAAAAGGGATTCTTTTATCAAAATACCTGGTTTTATGTCCTATTAGCAATAGGGTTCATATGCTTGGGTGCATTCCTCTATTATTTAAGATCTCTGGAAATAAAAAGACGCAATGTAGTGCTCACTGACCTTGTCCAGGAGCGAACTAAGAACATCCAACTTCAGAACGAAGCCATAACCGTTCAGAGGGAAGAGCTAAAGCAACTCAATACCGTAAAAGATAAGCTGTTATCGGTGATTTCTCATGACCTTCGTGGCCCAATTGCGGCAGTTGCTGGTTTATTGGGCTTGTTGAAGTCAGGTCATTTGAACTACGAAGAACTCATGACCCAAAGTGCCAGTTTGAACAACGAGGTGCACAGACTGACATATCTCCTGGATAACCTGCTGAATTGGTCTAAATCGCAGATGCAAGGTATAAACTTGAAAAAAGAGCACATTCAATTGAATACGGTAGTCCATGATAATATTCGAATCATTACTCCAATGTCCGAGCACAAGAACATCGTGGTAATCAATAAAGTACCCGAGGATCTTTATGTGTTTACCGACTTAAATCTTTTAAGCTTGGTGATCCGAAATTTGATCATGAACGCCATTAAGTTTACTCATCCTCAGGGGGAGATCAGAATATACGCCAACCAAGATGAAGGAAAAGTAACTATTTCCGTTAAAGATAATGGAGTGGGCATCGGAAAGCATGATCTGGATCGCCTTTTCAATACCCAGAGTCACTATTCTAAGATGGGAACCGCTAATGAAGCTGGAACCGGAATAGGCTTGTTGCTTTGTAAGGAGTTTTTAGAGGTTGATGGAGGAGTTATTTGGGCGGAAAGTGAAGAAGGCAAAGGCAGTTCATTTAAGTTCACTCTGCAGGAAGGAAAGGCCACTTCTATGGCCTCATCTTAAAACTTATCAGCCCTTTGAATTATTTTAACCACCACTTCGTGTGGATCCCCGTCCTGGTCCTCCAGATGAAGCAACAGCATTGGATTATCTTCCTGAATGCGATTTTCGATACTTTTTATGGTATTGTGAGTGAGAAACTTTCCGAGTTGAGATTGTAGTTCGGTCAAGGCATAAGCCATTTCTACTTCCAATTGGCTGGGATTATAATGTTCCGTTCTCATAAAAATCAAAGTTTGATTAAGGCTGAGGCCCAGGTGAAACCACTTCCAAAGGCCGCGATACATAGAAGATCACCGGACTTTAAGACCTTTTTTTGTCTGGCTTCACTCATTGCTATAGGTATTGATGCAGCGGTAGTATTTCCATAGTGCATAATGTTATTGAAAACTTTGTCATCGGCTAGTCTCAATTGTTTTTGAATAAACTGACTGATCCTGAGGTTTGCCTGGTGAGGAATAAGCAGATCAATATCTGAAACCTCTAGGTTATTGGCTGTCAGTGCCTCTAAGATGACTTCGTGGAACTTCACTACAGCGTGTTTGAAAACTGCATTGCCATTCATATGTGCCCGGATCCCTACATCGTCGATCATGTCTTTGGTCAGTCGTTCTTTGCGGCTGCTGCCGGGGTCTTTGACATATAGTTCCTCAGCATAGCGTCCATCCGCGTGTAAATGAGTGGACAGGATATGTTGGTCCTTGTCCGGGTCCGCGGGTTGCAGCAAGACTGCCCCAGCCCCATCGGCGAAGATCACCGATACCGCACGCCCTCGATCGTTCATTTCCAAAGCGGAGGACTGGATCTCGGCGCCTACCACTAAGATATTGCGGTAACCACCTGTTTTAATATACTGATCGGCAACGGAAAGAGCGTAGATAAATCCCGAACAGGCATTCCGGATATCTAAGGCAGGGATTCCTGGTAAGTCCAACTCTCTTTGTAACAATACCCCGGATCCCGGGAAGAAATAATCTGGGGTAATGGTAGCAAAAACAATAAAGTCAATGTCTTGAACATCGATTTTTGCGTGCTCAGTAGCCATGCGGGCAGCTTTAGCCGCCATATTGGCCACGGTATCAGTTTCCGGATCGAAGTATCGTCTTTCAGAAATCCCAGTGCGCTCGCGTATCCACTCATCACTGGTGTCCATCAACTTTTCCAGGTCGAAATTAGTTACCACCCTTTCAGGAACATAATGGCCTATACCGGCCACTTTTGCCTTAATCATATTTGGGAAATGCTGTGTTTTTCAAACCAAACAAAGATACACCCTTAGGGTAAACTTCAAAAATATTGCCTAACATTCCCGTGACCTGTACACCGGGGAGGGGATTATCAAATCAACTTCTTGCATTACTTTATCCACTAAAGCGGGATCAGCGGGCTTAACCAAGTAATCATG
>JAOTYN010000292.1 GCA_029861825.1 Cyclobacteriaceae bacterium | reverse complement strand
GACGACACGGAAACGGAGGTTGGTTTTAACCTGGGTGGAGGCGCTGACTTTCTTGTGGGCGCCGTGGTGATCTTTGGTGAAATCCGTTATGCCATTGGTAACGATCAACTGGTAATCGGAGGAGGCGCGAAGATCCCTTTGAATTAAGATTATTTCTAATCTACTTGCAAAAGCCCCGGTCACTGCGAGGAGCTCTGCGACGAAGCAGTCAGTAAGGGCTAATCCGTTCAAACAGGTCCCGCCATCCAGGATTCATGGACTGTATTAAATCAAGCTTCTGTCGCCGGGAGCCCGCCTTGAGGCGTTTTTCCTCGATAATAGCGGCCATAATGCCGTCAAAATACCGGTAGTAAACCAGTTTATTTAAGTTGTATTGTGCTGAAAAGGATTTTGGATAGTGTTTTTGCCGGTGTTGCCGGATTCTTACGAACAGGTTGGAGGTAACTCCGGTATACAGTGTGGTGTGATGCTTGTTGGTGATAATGTACACAGCTCCATGTTTCATTGGGACCCCAAATTAAGGGGTTGCCGTCGCATTACTGGGGATTGCTTGGCTTCGCTCGCAATGACTACTCCAGGTTGTAGCCCATCACTTGCGAGGAGTCGAGCGTAGCTCGGCGACGAAGCAGCCCCCTTACCATCGCAGCCCTTCACCATCGCAGCCCCACACCACATGCAGTCACTGCGAGGAGCGTCAGCGACGAAGCAGTCTCCGGCGACGAAGCAGTCCCCTTCCGCCCCCTTTTTGCATTGCACTTCCTCCTACAATCATTATATTACCCCTATGCGGGGATTCTTTACAATCATATTCCGCCTAATGGGCTGGAAGGTCAACAGAGAGCTTCCGGACCTCAACAAATGCATCATAATTGTAGCACCCCATACCTCCAGTTGGGACTTTGTAATTGGGGTTATCGTGCGGGGGGTCTTGGCTAGAGAAATCAATTATCTGGGGAAGAAATCACTATTCAAACCTCCATTCGGGTGGTTTTTTCGGTGGATGGGCGGCTACCCGGTAGATCGTAAAACCAGCCAAAATATGGTGGACCAGGTAGCAGAGATCTTCCGTAAAGAAGAGGTGTTCAGGCTGGCTCTGGCACCCGAAGGTACGCGTTCCCGAGTTGAGGAATGGCGCACTGGCTTTTATCATATGGCGGTACGGGCCCATGTCCCCATAGTCAGTGTGGGCTTCGATTATGCTAAAAAGCGGGTAGTGATTTTTGATCCTTTTTACCCCTCCGGAGAGATAGACAAAGATCTACCCCAAATAAAAGCTCTATTTAAGGACATTAAAGGGAAAAACAGTTGAGCTACAGAAAATCCTGGTCCCGGTATCGCGGGTTGGGGTAGTCATAAAAGCCAGACCCCGTTTTCTGTCCCAAATTACCTTCCCTCACATAACTGTGTAGTAATTCCGCGAATTGCCGGCTTTTACGGTCCTTTCGCACCCGTACAATATGCCAGGCCGTATCCAGGCCAACCTCATCTAAAATGCCAAAAGGGCCATTGGGAGTGTTAAAGTTACCCATCCAACTACGATCGATATCCTCAATGGTGCCTGCACCATCAATTAATAAAGCGCCCGCTGAACCGATAAGCGCCATCAGCATATTGTTAAATAAGTATCCGGGAACCTCCTTCTCCAGGACCACGGGAATTTGCTGGATACTGCTTCCAAAATCCCTCAACAAGGGTACAACCCAAGCCTCGGTACTGCTGTGAGGCATTATATCCACTACTTTGGCATGGAATACATCGTGAAAATGCAGTGCACAAAAACGTTCGGGCCTCCCGGAAATATTGGCAAACATAGAAGGCAATAAATAGGAGGTATTGGTAGTAAACACCGCATGTTCCGGACACAATTGACCGAACTGCTCCCAAACCTGGTTTTTAACCAGCACGTCCTCAGTAACCGATTCACTAACTAAATCCGCATTTTTGGCGGCCTCGGAGGCGTCGGTGGTAAAGGTCTGTGCGCTACTGACAAGTTCTGCTTGCGATGGATTTATTTGATCGCTTTTTAGCAATCTTTCTAGGATCTCGGCTTGGGCTGTTTTTGCTCTTTCCAGAGCATGGGGATGCACATCATAGATCACGCATTGATAGCCATGAAGGGCACAGCCCAGACTGATACGCAGACCCATAGTACCGGCCCCAAGTATCAAAATATTATTTATATCATTGATTTTGAGATGATTCACTGCTATGGATTAAGTATAACTTTACCTGTATTTTCATGATCCTCCAGAATCTTGTGGGCCTCATGCGCGTGTTCTAAGGGGACCTTTCTGTAGATTATGGGTGCAATTTTGCCTTCTGCCAAATAGCGTATCAGGGTAGCAAAACTCTCCGCGCTTAGCTGTGGATTTTTCATTACGCTGAATAGATGGAACATGCTGACACCATAGCTTTGAGAGGGGTCCCGTCCAATGGCTTTCAATAAGTCTGTGGTAGGGTTGCCATCGGCAATGCCAAACCAGATCACTTGACCTAAGGTATTGAGCATTCTAAAATTATCTCCAAAATTCTCGCCGGCCACGCAATCCAATATCAGATCGGCCCCTTTGCCTGCAGTGATTTCCCGAACCCGCTCTACTACCGGTTCGGTGCGGTAATTGATCACGTGATCAATACCCATTTCTTTGATCAGTTTAGCTTTTTCGTCCTGGCTGGTCAAACCGATCATTTTCAGCCCCGCAATTCTGCCAAGTTGAATAGTAGCCGTCCCTACACCTCCGGCTGCAGCATAAATGAGTACGGTCTCGCCGGGTTGCACTCGTCTCACGGTATGAAGCATATGGTAGGCGGTCAAATAAATAATGGGCAGTGCTGCTGCTGCATCAAAATCGACATTGTCCGGGAACGGCACCACCTTTGTGGCGGGTACCGCAGCCAGTGTACAATAGGAGGGATGCCCGAATACGATTACCCGGTCGCCAACTTTAACATGCTCCACCTGCGAACCAACCTGCTGAACCTCGCCTGAGCTCTCTGAGCCCAGGATGGCTGGAAAATCGGGCATATATGGATACTCTCCCCGCCGTATCAAAACGTCGGAAAAGTTGATCGAAATGCTCTTAATACCCACCAGAACTTCGTTATCTCTACAAACCGGATCCGATACCTCTTCGTATTTGAGAACATCCAGTCCTCCGGTGGCGTGTATGCGTACTGCTTTCATAGTTGTTAATAGAAATTATTGATTCTTTGATATTTAATAGCTTTTTCGATGTTTTGGCCACAAGCCTCTACCACGTGGCCCAAGCTGGCAAACCTGGGATCCTGGGCTACTCCTTGTAGGAAGCGATGATAGATCTGCTGAACGATAACCCCTATCTTAAAGCAGCCGAAAACGTAGTAGGGGAGTATATTTTCCACGGGTTTACCCAATTTCGAAAAATATCGTTCTACTACATCATGTCGATTGAGATTGCCAGGGTGCCAGGTGAGGCTAAAGGGCTTTAGTGCAGGATGATCCTTAGGTTCCGCCCAGTAACCCAAGCTGGTACCCAAGTCCATTAGGGGATGGCCTATAGTAGCCATTTCCCAATCCAGTACCGCTATTATTTCCCAATTGTTCCCGTCCAGTATGATGTTGTCGTATTTGTAATCATTATGGATCAGGGCGGCTTCTGGGGAGGATTTGATGTCTACCATCCAGTCCATAGCCAGATCCATACCTTTGATCTCCGCATTTTTACAGGCCTTATACCTATTGATCCACCCTTCTATTTGTCTCTGCACATAACCTTCGGGACGACCGAGATCGGATAAGGCCTGTTCCCAGGGCAATGCATGTAAGGTAGCCAGATTATCCACTACCTCGGTGGAGACCTGGTGCATCAACGAGGGGTATTCCATTAATGGTTGAGGAAGATCACGTCGAAGAATTACCCCTTCTATACGCTGCATTATGTAAAATGGGGCCCCCAGCAGGTCTTCATGGTCACAATAGGCGAGCACCTGGGGAATCTTATCATATAGTTTTGAAAGATCCTTCAATACGCGGTACTCGCGGGCCATGTCATGTGCGGTTTTTATATTTGCTCCAATTGGAGGCTTTCTCAAAACCAGCTGGCGATCGGGTAACTGAAGAAGGTAGGTTAAATTCGAATACCCGCTAGGGAATTGTTGTATGCCGATCAGCTGAACTTCAGTGTCTAGTACTTCGCACAGATATGCCTGTAAGAGTTTGTGGTCAAGTTCCTCTCCTGGACGAATTTCCTGAGCGCTATCCAGCAATTGATCATTCATGGGTTTTTATATCAAGGCCGTACCCTTTTAAAATACCCCGGGCCAGTACCGTCTTGTGCACCTCATCGGGTCCGTCGTAGATACGGGCACCACGCTCATGACGGAACCAAAACGACAGCAGGCAGTCATCGGTTATACCTAAGGCCCCATGTGCTTGAATAGCCCTGTCCAGTACGCTTTGCAGTACCTCCGCTACAAAAAACTTGATGGTTGAGATCTCCTCCTTAGCCGCTTTTGCTCCCATACGGTCAATTTTGTAAGCGGCGTGAAGGACCAGATAGCGAGCGGCATTTATCTGGGCGCGGCTTTCGGCGATCCAGTTCTGGATGGTTTGCCGTGAGCCTAGTTTAACTCCCGGAGATAACTCCCGGCTGCTGGCTCTTTCGCACATAAGCTGAAAGGCCCGTTCGCAAATCCCGATCCAGCGCATACAGTGATGAATGCGTCCGGGCCCCAGCCTTTTTTGAGCCAGGGTAAAACCGGTGCCAGGGGTTCCGATCAGGTGATCGGCGGGCACAGAACACTGTTGGAAACGCACCTCTGAATGGCTAAAATACCCTCCACCGGCTTCTCCCATAATGGGAATATTTCGCACCACTTCAAATCCCTTGGTGTCCGTGGGCACTATCAGCATACTGGCCCGGGCGTAAGGATTGGTTTCCTCAGGTTCCGTAATGGCCATCACGATCACAAAGGCCGCGCCGTCGGCGGCGGTGGTAAACCACTTATGCCCGTTAATGATATAGTGATCATCTTCAAGCACTGCGGTACTGCTCATGTGTACGGGATTGGATCCGGCATGGGCAGGCTCTGTCATTGCGAAACAGCTGCGGATCTCTCCATAGGTCAGTGGTTTCAGGTACTTGTTCTTCAATGCTTCCGAGGCATTGTGCAGCAATAATTCCATATTGCCAATATCAGGGGCCTGACAGTTGCAGCAATAATGACCAAATGGGCTCATGCCCAATACTTCACTGACCTGAGCAAATTCCACCAGCGAAAAATCAGGACCTCCATGCCATTGATCTAAGTGGGGATTCCATAGTCCTCTTTGTCTGGCGGCCTGACGTAAGGGCTGTAAGGCGGCCTCTGTCTCTTCCAAAGGCAATTGCATGAGAGCATTTTCCTGTGGAATGAGCTCTTCTTCCAGGAAAGCCCGGTAACGGGGCAAAAAGGCACGGCTTTTATCGGTATCGAATATATCCATAGAAATACTAGATGGTATAGCCGCCATCTACGGTATAGACCCCGCCGGTACAGTAGGCTCCGGCTTTAGATGCCAGCAGCAGGGCCAGGCCCGCCACGTCGTCAGGTTCCCCAATGCGTGGTAAAGGCTGCTTGGCCAGCACCTGTTGCAGTATGGGATCATTTTTCCATAAAGCTTCACTGAACTTGGTCTTTATGAGTCCTGG
>JAOTYN010000291.1 GCA_029861825.1 Cyclobacteriaceae bacterium | reverse complement strand
ATGAATCCTTTATTGGCAATTCAGTCAGGTGACCAACCCTGGATACCCTATTATGGTTATGGCGCCGGTATTGTACGCTTGTCGTTGGGAAACAATCGGGAATTGGGGGGGGAGGTGGGAGGCAGCTTTGTGCGCTGGAACTTCTTTACCAAGGCAACTGTATATGTTGGAGATTCAGTATGGGTGGAGAACGGTGAGCTTAAACGTTGAACGGAATGGTCAGCATGTAGGATGGATTGGGCCCCCGAATGGTTTCAATACCTGGTGTTAGAGTTCTTCAATAACCGATTGACCTTTAACCAGATCTCCATTGGTCCATTGCCAGTTCTCATGAAGTCTGAGTTTTCCGTTGTCCATTAACTCAGGCACTGAGCGACATTTACCAGTGCGTATGCTTCCCTGGGCATCAACATGGTGGTAGCACATTTCGATGGAGCCGTCTTCTTCTACAATTCCCATCAATTGCCCTTTTAATATTTTTCCGCCCTGATATTCTCCCCAAAGGATATGGCCGTTCTGATAGTAACGAAAAATCGTATCGCTGGTGGTTTGCCCGTTGGGGGAAGTGGTAATAGGACGAAATTTTCGGTGATGGTAATTTATAGGGGACATACTAACGAGTAGACATTAGCTTTTACTGGTTCCTTTAGTAAGACGTTTGGTAAGACTTTTATGTATCCACTCGAGGGAATGGCTGTCAAATTCATCCCAGATTACTATATTCCGGGCATTATAAATGCCATCCAGGTTCAAAACACTGATTAGAATACCATCAACCACTACGGCTAGTTTATGTTGCGGTAATTTTTGAGCGATGGCGCTAACCCGTTTACCACCCAAAGGAGTAAGGCGAATATTGAATTGCCTCATGTTGTATACGGAATCATATAAGATCTCGCCAATGGATTCAAATGAGTCTGTTTCCAAGACGGGCTCCTGGGAAAGACAATAAACTTGCTCTTCATTTAATAGCTTAATCTTATTGTCGCATAAATCCACATTGCTTCCCGTGGTAATATAAAGCCCTGTACGTAACTGGGCTAGGATATTAGTACTGGAAATCAGGAATAAAAAGAGCAACAGGTATTTCATACATCCTAAATATACATACTTAACTTAATTCGCTCCTCAATAATTCATAAAATCAAAAAGGCCCATAATAATTGAATTACAGGCCTTTTTTTCAGTTGTTTAACAGTTTATTGTTCAAATGGCGGAATAGGGAATTCTGTATGAATAATATCTCCCGTGCGATCGATTGGCAGAAATTGATCGTTTAATCGATCGTAACGTCGAAGATCGAACATGGCGTGACCCTCCGCCCACAATGAATACCCTCGGTTGTAAAGTAACTCATCGATAAGGGCATCTTCGGTCACGGCACCGCCATAGTTGGCCAGGCCGTAGGCATTGCGGATTACATTCAGGGCGTCAACCGCATCGGACAAGTTCCCAACCTGTACACTGGCCTCAGCAAAGATCAATATGAGTTCTTCATTTCGAATAAAGTCGATCGGTGAGGTGGAGCTGGCATACAGATCGATCTCATGGGTACCATTCAAACCATCACGGGGCACAGGGTCATCCCTTAGGCGGAACTTGTTTATACGGGCATCACCTGCTTGGATATCGGTTATTAACCGATTGTGCACCACGTATTGATCACCACTTTGCTGCGGGGACTTGAAAATGGGGTTAAGGATCTCCGTTCCTCCTACGCCGTATGATTTTTTAGGCCCATCGGCTAATTCCCCATTCATATCCATAAACGAGCTGTTGACCAGGCTCAGGGCTGAGGCGTAGTCTTCCTCATAAAGAGCCACTCTGGCGGCTATAGCCCGGTTAAATCCTGCGAACTCTGCAGGGGTATCAAAGCCTGTAAAACCACCTGAAAGCTGAAAGGTAAACTCGGCGCCCTGTAGCTGATCAAATCCCAAATCCAGGAAACCTCGAATTGCTTGAAACCCCTCTGCCTTACTTAAATAAGGTCCAAGATTCTCAGGATCTTTAACATCCACACGTACTCCGTTGTTGTTTAATAGGCTCAGGACATTCATTAGGTTTAGCCCCTTAAAAGTATTAGCAACTCCTCTGAACCCTTGTTTTTGAGCTTCAGTAAGGGCTACATTCTCTACAGCTTCCAAGATGAACTCGGCACTCTTTACCGCCTGGTAGCGGGCAAACATGGTTCCGGTTAATTGAGGTTCGGATCCATTAAGGGTGGCACCGTCCTTACCTATCAGGGTTTCGGTTGTGGTGGGATCCGATGCATTGAAGTCATAAAGCTCTCTGGCAATAGATCCGGTGGCTGTAATAAACGCTCCCATGGCATCTCGGGATCGCGCCTCCAATCCACCTACCAGAAGGTTTAACTCCTGGGGAGAAGTATTGGCTAGGACCGCCGATAAACTGGGCTGATTGGGATCTACGTCGTTTTCAAATTCACAATTGCCCAATGATAAAGTCAGGCCCAGTCCCAATATGATTATTATATATTTTTTCATGATAGTCATCTTTAAACTCTTCATACGTTAGAAAGTAAGTCCCAAGTGGAAATAGAATTGTTTAGAACTGGGGAATGGACTAACCTCAATTCCCTGTGACAGGCCTGAGGGTCCAAACGCTGAGGTCTCAGGGTCATAACCGGTGTAGTCCGTGCTGGTAAAAACATTCTTACCGGACACTCCCACACGAATACCCTCAAAGGCTTTTAGATTGCCTATAGGTAAATCGTAGTAAAGCCCGACTTCTCTTAGTCTGATATAGCTTCCGTCCTCTATATAACCCTCTGCGCCAAAGGTGGCGAATCTGGGATTAGCGATCACATCGGGGTCGTCAAGATCGGGAGTAACGCCTCCGAAGTCACTCAACAGTTTGGTGAGATTCAACACCTCCCCGCCTTCTTTCCAATGGAAAAGAAAGTTGAGTTTAAGTCGCTTAATAATTGTAACTTCATTATACCAGCTCATTTGGAAATCCGGGGCGGCATCACCAATAATCTTCACCTGGCCCCCAATATTTGCCGCTAGAGCAGTGGCGTTTTCACCTTCACGAATGAATGAACTTCCGAACGTCAAACTGAATCCTTCACCACTAGGTTGGAATTCGCCAACACCCAGGCGATCTACTTTGGCGTCATTCTGCCAATAATTAAGGCTGGTATTCCAGTTGAGGTTGGGCTTGGCAATAGGTTGAGCGTTAATAGCAATCTCGAATCCTGTATTCTTCAAATCGAAATCGGTTCGAATGGAGTTGTTGAAACCAGAGGAAATGGGGATACTACTGAAGGGATATATGAGATCATTAACCTTACGCACATATCCTGTCAATTCCAACCCTACGCGTCCGTTGAGAAAGGCTACATCTACTCCGTATTCGATCTCTTGTGAAGTTTCCGGTTCCAAATCGGTGTCACCTAGTTGGGCTCTCACATTATTCTGATCCACACGAGGTAGGGCCAGGCCCGGAACTCCTCCCACGGAGGTAGCGCCTAAAGGAGTATACAAAGAGCCAAATCGAGCGCTGCTTCCAGTTTCCCCATAAGCAAACCTCAGTTTGAGCAGACTTACTGATGTGGCGGTCCAAAAATCAAAATTGGCCAAATTCACCGCTAAAGAAGCCTTAGGGAAAGCAAAATACTTATTGGGGTCTCCGTTGAGACTAGATTTGTCGAATCGGATACCTGCGGTGGCAATAACTCTATCAGCCCAATTGAATTGACCCTGGGCAATGAATCCCAATTCTTCTTCATCGGTCAGTCTTTGATTAGTTGAGAATGAGTTGCCCTGTGCCAGATTAGTCTGCGTGGGAATCAACTGGGTGGTCTGGTTGATAATGGCGTCGCTTTCAAAGTTCAAATACGAAACTCCGAATTGTCCATTCAGGCTTATTTCGTTATTTGCAAAATAGTCGACAACTGCAAAGACCTGGTAATTATATTGCAGGGAGTTGTTGTTGCCGGCACTAATAAAGCCATTGGTAGTGGAACGCTGTGTTTGTTGTGTTTCCGGAATATAAACGAAAGTCTTACCCAGAAAGAAATCCAGCCCACCATTTGCCAGAAATTTCAATTGAATATTATCCCGTTGTAAGGCGGTCCAGTCGATGCGTACACCTTGAATATACCGGTTAACTTCCTCGCTGTTATCGATGATGTCCCGATTAAATATGACATTGGTAGCAGCAAAGCGCCCGTCAGGATAAACTCCATTTTCATCAGGAAAGAGATTTTCCCAATCCACCGTTAGTAATGCCAGGTTGTAACCCACACTAAAACCACCGTTATTCTCATTTCCAACAGCACCTCGATCGGCGTTACTATTAATATAGTTGCTACTAAACCCTATCTTCAGATCATCGGTTATGTTATGATCAACATTTATTCTTAAGGAAGTCCGGTCGTAGCCTGTGCGCTTCATGATTCCGTCTTCATCGCGGCGACTGATGTTTGCATAGAAAGTAGTTCTATCACTACCTCCAGATACGGAAAGCCTGGAATCCAATATCAGCCCTTTCTCTCCATAAAGCTCTTCTTCATAATTAAATACTTCACCGGCTGCCTGAGCTGTTTCAAAGATCTCTCTTTCAGCTGCACTGAAGGCAGACTCTACAGTTTCCGGGGTAAAAACCCGCCGTCCCGCATAATTCTGGATAGTATTGAACCCAACATCCTGGTTGAACGAAACCTTGGTTTTACCTTGGGTTCCTCTTTTTGTGGTGATAATCACTACACCGGCATTAGCCCTGGTCCCATATATGGCAGCTGCTGATGCGCCCTTTAATACTTCTATGCTCTCAATATCGTCAGGATTGATATCCGACACCCGATTGGATCCTCCTTCTTCACGTCCTGCATTAGCTCCGGAAGCCACTGAAGAACCGTTGGTTAGTTGAATATTGCTGATGTAGACCCCGTCAATAATAAACAGTGGTTGGTTATTTCCGGACAAGGAGGAGACGCCCCTTAATCGCATGGCTGTTTGGCCACCTGGTGCTCCGCCAGCGGCATTGATGTTAACACCTGTAAGCTTACCATATAGCGCTCCGTCAAGTGTGGCACCAGTGGTAGTCCCAGTCAACGTTTGGGCGTTAATAGTGGATACGCTATTAGCTAGATTAGATCTTTTAATACTAGTGGCCAAGCCTGTTACCACGATCTCCTCCAGATCGGCAATGTCTTCCTGCATGGCGACATTCAGAGTTCCGGAGTTGGCGGTCACGGCCATTTCCTGAACCAGGAATCCAACGGAGGAGAAGACCAAAGTGGTGTTGCCGGGCACTGCTAGACTGAATGTGCCATCCAGATTGGTAACAGTCCCCGAGGTTGTCCCCTTGATCACTACATTTACTCCGACAAGCGGCTCGCCGGAAATTGCGCTGGTTACAGTTCCATCTACGTTGAAATTCTGCCCCATAACTGAGCTTGCAGAAATCAAGAATAGAAATGCCCAGAAGTGAATCTTGTAAGATTGTTTCATAGGTTTAAATTATAGGTTCATGTTGCCGAGGCTATCTCGGCTATCTTAGATAAATACTAACATAATAGTTATGAATTGATTAAGCAATCAACAAGACTACCCATTGGAGAATATCCCCCAAAATGGGTTAAAACGTGAAAATGACCGTTTTTTGGACACTTTTATACGGCAATATCCAGCGCTCCTCTAACCTAAGCATATAG
>JAOTYN010000290.1 GCA_029861825.1 Cyclobacteriaceae bacterium | reverse complement strand
TCCTTATCACCACCTACCCGGGTAATTTTGTTTTCCTGCAAGGCCCGCAATACCTTAGCCTGTGCTGACAAGCTCATATCCCCGATCTCGTCCAAGAATAAAGTGCCTCCATTGGCTTGCTCGAACTTACCACGACGTTGTTTTATTGCGGAAGTAAAAGCCCCTTTTTCATGCCCAAATAGTTCGCTTTCAATCAGCTCAGCCGGAATAGCCGCACAGTTGACCTCTACCAGGGGCCCATTGGAACGGCTGCTTTTTTCGTGCAGCCATTTAGCTACCAGTTCTTTACCGGTTCCGTTGTGTCCGGTTATCAATACTCGCGCTTCGGTAGGAGCTACTTTATCGATAGTGTCTTTTACGTTGACGATGGCAGGCGACTCTCCCACAATATCGAAGGTCTTGGCTACTTTTTTTCGCAGTACTTTGGTTTCTGTAACCAGGGTAGAACGGTCCAAAGCATTGCGCACTGTCACTAAGAGCCGGTTAAGGTCGGGGGGTTTCTGAATGAAGTCGAAGGCGCCTTTTTTAGTGGCTTCTACTGCAGTTTCAATGGTTCCATGAGCTGAAACCATGATAAAGGGGGTGTCCTTTCCTTCCTGATTGAATCGTTCCAGTACCTCAATGCCATCCATTTTGGGCATTTTGATATCGCACAGAACTACGTCAAAATTATTCTTTTTTAACATTTCCAGACCCAATTCGCCGTCTTCCGCCTCTTCCACAGTAAATTTTTCGTATTCCAGGATCTCCTTTAGGGTACTGCGAATGCTTTTCTCGTCGTCTATTATTAAAATTTTTGCCATAGAATTTCATTAAAAATGCAAGCCTGTAAGCCGGGTTCTGTATCCCAACGACATTCGCCGCTGGATTCTTATCATTTATCTGGGATGACCATCACTGATCATCTCGTACGACCTACCCATTATCCCATCACGAATGAACATGGGCGAGCAACCCATGGCCCGATAAACGGAACTGGATAATTTATTTGGTCTTTCAACCCGTAAGGTTTACCCTGCCTCTAATGTCACCATTAGAGCGGTGAGCTCTTACCTCACCATTTCACCCTTACCCCGACAGGTCGGGGCGGTATATTTTCTGTGGCACTCTCTGTTCCCGATAAAACCGGGACCTTCCCGTTAGGAAGTACGGCGCTCTATGTTGCCCGGACTTTCCTCCCCCGAGTAACTCGGGAGCGATAAGACAGCTTGCATTATTGCAAAATTATAAAAATTTGAAGGATTTTTAATGTACATCTACTCCTGTCAACCTTTGTTCCCAGTTATCTGCGACTTCCGCTACTTCTACGATCATCTCTTTCAGCATGTCTTCAGTAAGCTGATCCACAAATCCGGAAGCTTCAACCTTAAGATAATCATCGACCATTGAAAATTTGGCGTAGTGCAAATTGGAATTCTCCTCCAGTAAGGCGGCCAGGTTGTGGGAATCTTTGTACTGACAGATCTTAGAGCTCACCACAATCATGGTCTTGTTGAACAACTGGGAATCTTTGTAGCGTCCGATTATGGTCTGGAATCTCCCCTCTGAGAGAGGAACCACGATAATTGACTTTTCCTTATCATATTCGGAGAACTGACCACCGATTTGTTTTGCATAATCCTGCATAAACTGAACCAGATCCATAGTGCTTAAATTAGATGGAGGCTCAAAATAAATAATTATTGGGGAAACACATAGCCTAGTTAAAAGCTCAGGGCATGAAATTTCCATCCCTGGACACGATTGTACTCTAATGCGGGAGCCGGCAAATGGATCAGGTCCACCAAGTATAGGCAGGTATTTAAAAATTTACTCTTGCTTTGAATATGGCTCAGGTCCGGGTCAAGAGCCAGATAGTACTGCCGGTATGAATCGAATCCCTGAACTTCATTTTGCAGGTCATTGGCATAGACCATGTTTTGAGCCCCATATCCAAAGGCGATGTTCAGCCATTTGGGAAATTTTTTCGATTTCATAAAGGCGTAAAGATCTACGCTAAGCCAGTAGGTTTGACCGTTATAGTCCTTCAGAATTTGCTCATGGAAACCATCCCCCAAAACATTGGGTCGGTAGGAAGCATAAGAGGTGCTTTTGAAGGAGAACTTGGGCTTAATGCGTACTTCATTCCATAACATGTGCTGGCCCATTGCCACCGTAGACCCGGTTACATTGGCAATGATATCGCCCCAAGAGGCCCCGTATTCATCTGAGAATCCGTCCAGTATCTCAATTGGGGTTAAAATCATAATACCCACCATACCTCCCCAAAAGTGTGCTTTTTTCTGGGGTACACCGGCTTTTTTGAGCAAGTGTATTCCGGTATTACTCAGATGGAAGGCCGAATAGAAATGGCCTGCTTTGTCCAACTGCTTCCACTCGTGGTTATCATTGAAGAAATGAAACTCCGATCGCGGGAAGTCGTCGTACCAGGCTTCATTCAGCCCGTACAGGGCCACGCCGTAAGCTGCTGCCGAGAATATTACAAACTGGCGCACTTTGGCCTGGTTCGTACTGTCTACAGCCAGGCTGTCGGAGCTTTTTAAAGGTGACAGGGCCAGGATGGTCAACAGGCTTAAACAAAAGAACTTACGGATGCATTCACTCAGGGTCGGGCTCATCAGAGGAATCGGTGTTAAGTGAAACATCCTGAGGATTTTTCTTCTTTTTATTTTCTCTGCTGAACAGATCATTGAGGGTGTTAAAGCTTTGGGTGTGTATCAGACTGAATCCCGCTTGGGTAGTATAGGCATCTTCAATACCCGAATTTAGGGAATTATAGGTATTTCTGTTATACATCTTGGCCCTGAATTTGCCATCAGGGGACAAAAGGTATTCCAGGGTCCAGTCTCCGGCAATACTGCTGAAATCACTCTTGCTCTCTACAGTATTGGTAAAACCTCCCTCTCGAGTTACCCGCAAACGGCCGTCCAGGAATGTATAACTGAGCCGTAATTGAAAAGTATTCAAGGCTTCCTGATCTAGACCGTTCAGGTCCACGTCAATTTCAAGGTTCTCATCTACCTGAGAAAACCAGTAGCTCAGTTGGTTGGATAGTAATTCACTCACACTGCCTCCTAATGGATTGCCCGTGCCCAATCTCAGATCGTCTGGCGGTGAAAATTGCCGCAGCACGATCAGACTAAAAACCTGTCTTTTCAATGCTTGTTCATCGTTTTTAATTTCCTGAATTTTCCGGGATAGTTCCGGGTCAACCATTTGATCGTCTTTCAGGTAAATGTCGAAGCCTATTTCCGGGCTCAGCAGTTTCCCTTGCAGGTCCAGTTCCACAATGGCCGGATAGCGCTGGCTTACAGCCGCTTCATTTTCCTGGTCCTGGAATAGGGGAGAGACATCGGCTGTTTGTTCGTAGGTGGCCTGAATGTCCAGGATTCCTTCATAGGGGTCTCCGTACCAGGAGATCTTGCTGGTGGGTAATATGTTAAATTCCTTGTTGATGATATTATACAGGGTGAAATTGTATCCGCCCTGCTGGATGGTGTATTCACCAAACATGTTGAAATCTCCCTGGGTATCGATCAACAGGTTCAACTGACCATTCCCCCGACCACGAATGATATCTCCGGCTTTAAGGTCGAAAATGATCTCCATATAGGCGTCAGGTGTGATATCTAGATCGAAATCCAGGTTGATGCCGCTTAGGTTAACTTGCTTTACATCGGCATCTGGGTTGCCGATATTGACGGTATCCTGGAAACTGACAAAATTGATATAGTCTTTGGCTTCAACGTCGGAATAGTCGTTTATGGGAATGTAGATACGAGTGCCCTTTTCTGAAGTGGCCGCGGCTTTCACGGAAAAATTGCCCATGGGACCCTTGAACTCAATATCTCCACTTACAATAGCAGTTCCGTAGTAAAGATCATTCTGGTCCTGATCAGTATCCAGCACCATGAAATTGGATAGTTGTCCGGACAGATCCAGTTGCAGCTGCTTGAAACCGTTGTGCAACAGTCCTCCTTTGATTAGGGCCTGATTGCCGTTTTCATCATATAATATTTGGTTATCTACTCCAAAGCTGTTTTCAGTGAAGTACACATCGCCCTGGTAGCTGTAGTCGGTATTTAAGTAGTTCACGTGGAATTTCGCCTCCGACACCGTAAGATTGCCATTGAGTTGGGGTTTGTTAACCGGTCCGCCCACTTTTATTTCGCCCGTTAGATACCCCTGCAAATTTGAAAATGTGCGGTCAACGAATGGTTCGACTAAGTTGAGACTAGCCCCGTTGAAATGTGCCAGTAAATTAAGTTGCTCTTTAACTTTGGGGGTATAAACGCCTTTTATATCCACCACATTTTGTCCCTCCCGAATGGCGGTTAGGCTCACATCAAAGTACCGGCTTAGATTGTTCCACCGGGAGTTACCTATTACATCACCCACCGGGAACTTTCCGATTTGGAAATCCCTAATGGTCAGCCCACTGTTTATAAGCGGTTCGCCGAAAAGGTTACTAAATTCAATATTGGCATCCAACTCTCCCTGTAGTTTGTACTGCAACAGTGGATTCAGGTTGCCCACATCGAATTGGTTAAATTCTACCAGCAATCTTTTGGAACTATCCGGCGATATGATGCCGTTGATGGTAATACTTTGAGCTTTGTTAAACAGGGTGATACTCTTGAAATCAAATTCACGATTACTAATGGAAACCTGATTGTCCGGGGCCAGCTGCCATTTTTGGTTAAGTGCACGGAAATCGGAATTGTTAAAGGTTAACAAGGTGCGATCGGTTAAAAAACTCAGCTGGCCGCTTAAATTTGCATTGTTTCCAGGATTATCTTTTACCTTGATGGTTGACTCGAAATCAATATGATCATCGGACCAAATGGCTTCAAAAACCAGATCTTCCGTAGTGGCCAGAGTGCCGATATCTTGCTCCTCGGAACTTATATAGGCCATCGCCAAAACACTGGTGCTGTCGCTGATCTTTGAGGTGTTCAGATCTACCTGAGCGTTATAGACAATGTTATTTTTAAACCGCAGAGTATCAACCGTACTGCTGGCTGCCAGCATGGAGGTAAATCCGTGCCTGAAATAACCCTCCACGGGAGTATTATTGGATAACTTAAGATTCGGAATAACCAACGACAGGAAGGGATTGGCATCCTTAAAAACTGCGCTGAAGTCAATGCGGTACTTATTGTGGGCTTGAGGTGCTTTATTGGCGTAGTATCTTGCCAGGCCTTGCTTGTCATTTATCAGGTTTAATCGATATTCGTAGATCAATCTTTGAGCATCTTCAAACAAAGTACTGAATTCAAAATCGCCCTGGGCGTTAAACGACAGGCGATCAGAATCGATATTTACCCGCCGTTCATTGACTTTCTTTTGGGAGATCACCTCCAGGTTTTTTATATCCAGTTGTTGGCCCCGATAAGAAAAACGGGTGTCTCGGAAGTTGGCAAATCCCACGATCTCATCCAGGGTTAAGCCCGTGAAATCAAGGTCCACATAGGTACTGAGACTGGCATCTTCGTTTAGGAAGTTCAGAGGCTTCAACAAAGCCGTGTCCAGGGTAGCTTCCAAGGCAATGTGATCGACATCTTCTCTCAGGTCAATAGATGCGTTGGAGGTGAATTTAAGATTGGGATCGTCGATTTCCAGCGTACCGATAAACAGCTCCTTTGCCAAACGGGCATCGGTAAGTATATTGGTGTAAGTGTAATTCTTGAAGCCAAACTTTTCTACTTGCGCTTTGAGCTCGAAGTCG
>JAOTYN010000289.1 GCA_029861825.1 Cyclobacteriaceae bacterium | reverse complement strand
CCAGGCCACTGTTAAGAAACTGCCTCTAGTATGACCCAGCTCACCACTTGTTTATCGCCACAACTGTTGCCGCTCCACCAGATCCAAGATAAGATTGTGGTGGTAGTGGATATTTTGAGGGCTACCAGTTCAATGGTCACGGCTTTTGCTTATAATGTAGAGAGTGTTACTCCAGTCCCAACATTGGCAGACTGTCGGCTGTTCAAAAATGAGGGGTTTGTCACTGCTGGTGAGCGCGGCGGCCAGAAAGTTGAGGGATTCGACTTGGGAAATTCACCCTTCGACTTCATGAACCATGAACTTCAGGGACGCCACCTGGCGTTTACCACTACCAATGGGTCACAGGCGATTGTTTTGGCCAGTGAGGCCAAGCAGGTGCTGATAGGCTCGTTCTTGAACCTGAGCGCCACAGCAGGCTATTTAATGGCTCAAAAATCACCGGTACTGATTTTATGTGCTGGATGGAAAGGCAACTTCAACATCGAGGACACTTTATATGCAGGGGCGCTGGCCCAAAAACTTGAGACGACCTTTGAAATATCCGACGATGCTTCTTTGGCGGCCATTACACTGTATAACGGAGTGGCGGGACACATGAAAGAGTTTTTAGGAAAAAGCTCTCACGCCAAACGGCTGGCGGGGTTTAAAAACCAAAAAGATCTGGAGTTTTGTTTGAAAAGGGATCAATTTGGTTTTAACGTAGTGTTACAGAATACCAGACTCTTAAAACTGGACCCTTCAACGTAATTTGTCGTTGTCTAGATGCCGGCGACCGTCTCGATTCGTTTTCTTTTGCATGTTCTTTTTAAGGGCTTCCGTGAGATCAACTCCTGTTTGGTTAGCCAGGCAAATTAGCACCCACAGGACATCGGCCATTTCATCTCCCAAGTCCCGGTCCTGGTCAGAGTCCTTGAAGGACTGTTCTCCATAGGTTCTAGCCATTATTCTGGCTAGCTCCCCAACTTCTTCAGTTAAGAGCGTCATATTGGTCAACTCGTCGAAATAACGGACTCCCGTGGTGTTGATCCAATGATCTATTTGCTTCTGAGCTTCCTTAATGGTCATAGTGCTATTTTTTGTCCTTGGTATCTATTATTATGGTAACCGGGCCGTCGTTGACTAGCGATACTTTCATATCTGCCCCAAAAATTCCCTGTTCAACTCCCTTTGGAACCAGCGATTTACAAGTTTCCAAGAACTGTTCGTAGAGCGGTATGGCGGCATCGGGCTTGGCCGCTTTGATATAGGACGGTCTGTTCCCCTTGCGGGTGCTGGCATGTAATGTGAATTGACTGATGACCAACATATTGCCCTGCATGTCCCGCAGACTTACATTCATCACCCCGTTATCATCATTGAAAATGCGCAGGGATACGATCTTCTTTGCCAGCCATTCTATGTCTTCCGGACCATCGGCTTCCTCTATCCCCAGCAATACCACCAGCCCGGGTCCTATGCTGCCGGTGATTTCATTATCCACGCGAACTGATGCTTTTGAGACCCTTTGAATTACTGCAATCATGCGGTGAATGTAAAAGGTAAAATTTAAAATGTAAAATAGTAAATGTACTCTATTACTCATTCGTAATTCATTATTCATTAATTCGGCCATTACCTCAGGGTGCTCTGCGAGTGACCCGGAGGGGAGGGAAGTGAAATAAAACAGTATTCACCCGCTGAGTCAAAGTCACCTACCAAGGGACTCTGAGGTTTGAGTACCGAAGGTTCCTGATCTATTGGGGCTTGTACCGATAATGCCCGGTAATTTTAAAGTCGAACAAGATATCTTCCAGTTGAGGTCCACGCCCAATGTTGTGTACGATCAAAGGATTACCATTGCGCGCTTTTTTGCTGGTAACCATGCCAATATGCTTTAAGCCACTACCCAGATCCCAGGTGACCAAATCACCAGGGCTATATTCGGAGGCTGAATCAGATACGGGTATCGAAGCCCCTTTACGAGTAAAAAAAGTCCTGAGATTAGGTACTCGTCGGTGGTCAATGTTGCGATCGGGCCGGTCTAATCCCCATAAATTGGGGTATTCTAGAAAGTTGACGCGCATGTCCTCATGCACCAGCTTCTGTAGGTCAATACTGAGAGCCCGGTAACTGCGGATGACCACATCAGTGCACACTCCTTTATCTGCCGGAACATCGCCATTGGGATAATCGATGGAGAAATAAGTGGGATCATAGACTACTTGAGCCTGTGTTCTTTCAAATGCAGCCTGCGCTAATTGTACAAAAAACCTTGAATCTTGCGCATAACCCAGATTTACTAAAAAAAGGCCAGTTAAAATAGAGAAGTACCTGGAAACCTTTATCATGGAGGATACCTAAGAAGAAGGGTGTACAATTAGAGTTCGTACTTCATACCCTCCCAGGCTTCGAATTCACGAATATCTTTCTGTATTCTGCTAAATACCCAAACTACGATACTCACATCATCAATAAAACCGGTTATTGGAATAAAGTCGGGGATAAAGTCCAAAGGAGAAACGAAATAGATTAAAGCCGCTACAATCAACAGCAAGGTCTTCCAGGGCACTACCTGGTACTCCCCTTTTAGATAAGCCCGGATCATACGCATGAATGTGCGCAACACACCCAGGATGCCTTTTACTTTTTCATCATCCTTAGCCAGCTTTCCGATCTTATCTTTGGAGTCTTCCAGCAATTTTTGTAATCGCCTGGGATCTTTGGCAGTACGCTGGGCATGGTTGGAGAGTTTTGCCACTCCCAATCCAGTGGTTGATTTTACGTTCATAAATGATTTTTTAATTTGTTTTAAAAGGATCAAAAATCATTCCAATCCCCTAAAATAACGTACGGACCTCCTGTTTTATTTGCAATAAGGCATGAGTGGTAGGTTCGAGGCCTTTTTGCATCATGCCGTCGAAAATGCGCTTGGCCAAATCAAGGCTATTGGCCTGCTCCGGCAGCCCCTGAGCGGATTGGTTGATGGCGGCAATAACCTCCTCCTTGGCGTTCTTAACCAATTCCCAAGCTTGATCGCTGATATAGATCTGTTGACTTAAATTATGATTGTATTCCTCACGGATATGGTTTACCAGCACGTGTTGGAACTCTCTGGCACTATGGGCGTTGTCCCGCAGCCTCAGCACCAAATTGTTTGGTGCTATGCGCTCTAAGAACAGGCATATCCTCTCATAAGCCTGCAAGCGCATGGGCAGGGCAATCTCGTGATTCTGTGAGCGTAATTCAATGGCAGCCTGGTTTAACTCTTTTTGTACAAATGACTTTACCACCAGGTACATTCCATACAACACCGCACCCGCTGGAATGAGCAGCTTGGCGAATTCGATCAAAATATCCATTTAGTCTGGAATTTGTTTTAGGTTAAAATTTTGCTTTGGTGTAATTTTGAGTTGAAGATAATTATTATAATCACAAAAATGGATATTAATTCCGGGAGATTAGCATGGAGATACCCCTAACAATAACGGATAATGCTCTGGTTGAAATTCAGAATATAAAAAATCACAAAAATATACCTGAGAAATATGGTTTGCGTGTGGGAGTCAAAGGCGCGGGTTGCGCAGGGGTTAGCTACATATTGGGTTTTGATACCGTTAAAAACGATGATGTAACCTATTCTCTACCCGGAGTAGATGTGCATATTGCAAAAAAGGATACCATGTACTTGATCGGGTTGGTATTAGATTTTTACGAAGGAGACGATGCCCGTGGCTTTCATTTCTCTCATCCGGATCAAGAAGTAAAACCCAGCAGTTAACGGGATTCCTGTAAGGTGACCTTGGCTTGTTTGCAGACCCCTCCAATTGGCGGGTTATACTTCGAAATACTGATCTCCACCCACTGTACGGAGGGGAATTCCTTAAAAACCGTTTGAATGATATTATAACCGATATGTTCCAATAATCTGGAACGAATTTGCATTTCCTGTTTTACCACCTCGTATAAGGCTTCGTAATTTACGGTTTCCTGCAGAGCATCGTGCTGAGCAGCCATTTTCAGATCGGCCTTTACCGTAATATCTACGGAATATTTATTTCCAACCTTCTGCTCCTCATCGTAGTAACCATGATAGGCAAAAAACTCCAATCCATCCAGTGAAACTAACCCCATTAACTGGCCAATTAATCAAAGGAATCAAAAAATGAACCTTCATCTTTTTGGGTCTCCTGAGAAGCCGGGGGTATGGGTTCCTCTGCTACGTCTTCAGCTGGTGAGGGGGCTTCCTCGGTTTTGTTGGTGTCAAAACTGTAATTTATTTTGGATAGCTTTTTAGCTTTTTTGACGGACTCCTCAATAGAAAAATTCTGGTTTTCGTTGCGGGCCTGAGCCACCTGCTCCAAGAAACCGTCGGCAATATTTTTAATGTCTCTCAATAGGGTGTCGCGCTGCTGTTGAAGCTTGCGGTACGAGTCCTGCATTCTCTTTACCTCATCCTGCAGATCTTCCAGAACCTCCCGTGAATGGCTCTCGGCCTCCTCCAACATTGACCGGGCTTTTGTTTCTGATTCATTCATGAGAGCATCGGCCTTCATTTGGGTCTCCTTCATGTGCAGCTCAGCGGTTTTATTGGCCTGCTCGATCATATTGGCTCCGGTATCTTCCGCTGTTTTTAAGGTTTTGAAAAGCGAATTCTCAATTTCCCTAAGTTTAACAATTTCCTTTTCAGCGGCCTCTAATTTAAAGGTCAACTCCTTGTTTTCATCCAGTACCTTCTCCCAAGCCTGAGAAAGTGAAACCAAAAAGGCATTCACTTCATCCTTGTCATATCCCCGAAATACTTTTTCAAAGGACTTCTTACGAATTTCTAGAGGCGTTACTTTCATTGGTTTAAAGTTTTATATCCCAAATGGATATGGTTCTGTCGTCACTACAGGAAGCTAGTTGGCTGAGGTATGCGGACCAGTACAATTTATTAACGGAAGTTCCATGACCGGCGTATCGAGCCTTATCAATTACTTTTAAAAGTTGAAATTGTTCAGAACTCCATACTTTTATGGACTTATCCATGCTGCAAGTTACAAAATGATGGCCACTTGGGCTAAATTCTATATGATTTATGGCATACATGTGTGCCACGATGGAATGGTGAAGTTCATATGGCTGCTCCGCGCTCCATACCTTTAAATGGGCATCCCGGCTGGCAGAAAGCAGCAACGGTTTTTGAGGATGGTAGGCCAGGCTGAAAACCGAATTTTGGTGTGCCTGGAATTCCTGTATCAGTTGATGTTCATCTGTAGAGAATATCCGAATGAAATGATCGCTATATCCCACAGCTATTTGCTCATTGTGGGGATTTATGGCAATACAACGTACACTTTTGTCAGAAAACTTCAGCTGTTTTACAACAGACAAGCTATCCAGGTGCACAACGTGCAAGGTTCCGTCGCCACTACCTACATATGCAAACCCATCATGATATTTAATATCGAATACAGCAGCTTCAGTCAGTTTCAAAGAACCAATTTCACGGTTACTCTCCAAATCCGCCAGGTGTATGCCTTGGTAGTTTTGGCCCACCAGCAGGCGATGACCCTCGGGTAAATACTCCAAAGCATAAACCGAAGTAGGTAAATTGACTATTAATTTGCCTGCATCAGGTTCCTGTAAATTCCAGGCCACCACCATGCCATCACCGGCGCCAGAATAGAATTCCCAGCTGTTAGCCCCTGGTTCCAAGGTGTAAATGGCGTCTTGGTGTCCGCTAAAGGTATTTAATTTGTTTACTTGTATTTTACCCATTCTCTG
>JAOTYN010000288.1 GCA_029861825.1 Cyclobacteriaceae bacterium | reverse complement strand
CAACCTTAATCTGGAAGAAGCGCTGACTTGGGCCGATCAGGCCATTAATGCACCTTTCGGCATCGGTGTGGAAAATTTCGTAACCCTGGATACCAAAGCTCAGGTGCTTACGCTGTTGAATAGAAATGATGAAGCAGAAGCCATAATGAAGAAAGCAATTGATCATCCTACTACCACCATGACCCAAATCCATTTTTACGGGAGAAGGCTTATCAATCAGGGGAAAAATCAAGAGGCATTGGACATCTTCAAACTGAATCGCAAGAGAAATCCTAAAGACAATTTTACCACCTTGGTAGGATTAGCCAGGGGTTATCAAGCCATTGGAGATAAGAAAAAGGCTATCGACAACTTCCGGTTAGCGGCGAAAAACGCACCAACCGGGCAGGCGCAGTTCTATGAAAATCTGGCTAAGCAATTAGAAGATAGTTAGGAGGTTCATTCCTGTAGCTCAAACAATGGTTTGGGCGGCAGGGCCTCTTGATTGGCTATTTGTTCCAGGTAGGGTTCATTTTCTTCAATGAACTGGTTGTAGCTTTTAACCGCCCGGTCGTATTGGATGCGGTATTGTAACACTCTGTCATCCGCTTCAAATACTTCCTGTAGTAGTTGACCCATTAGAGGATAATGTTCGAACTGGGGTAAACCAGTGGTAAACTCCATCAATCCGCTCATAGTAGTATTCGTCTTATCGTCATAGTTGGTGATCAGATCCGAATTGGACATGGTCTCACGGTCGTACCGTAAGGCGGCCAGACCTTCCACTTCTTTTTTCAACCCTTCGTGAGTCACTACACTGTATTCACCACTATAAGATATCTCTTGCAGGATCCTGCGCATATTCTCCAGTTTACCATCGTCATCCATCATCATTTCTGTCCAACTGAATTCCAGCTCATTGTTAATTTGTTGATAGGTAAGTTTGAGCGAGTCCAGGGTATCCACAGACAGGGTGCGTGCTTTTTTGTTGCAAGCTGTTGATAGTAATGCCAACAATATGGCTAGTATCAGCGGATTCTTAAAAAATTTCATATGCATGGGATTCGTTTAATAACGCATTGAAGCAGCGAATATTTCTGCCAAATATAGCATTCCTAGCAGTTATTGGGAAATTAAATGGAGGACAGGGTCGATTTGAGGTGTCCCGGATTGGTTTTTCGGATTTCCAGGGTCTCACAAGCATTAAAACGACAAAATTCCTGTAGCTTAAGTTTTAGTTTCTCCACTAATGCATCGGTAATCCTAACCGTATCATCTAAGACCAAATTCCGGATCTCCAAATGTTTGGCTTCTCTATGGGCTTTGGGATCGATCCGACCTATGAAAGAGGTGCCGTGCAGTATGGGCATACTGAAATACCCGTACACCCTTTTGTGGGCAGGATAATAGATCTCAGTCTGATAGTCAAAATCAAACAGATCTTTAAGACGCTTCCGTTGAATAACCATATTGTCAAAGGGTGACAAAAGGTGAATCAGTTGTGAACTGCGCAATGGAAGCTGGGTCAGCACCTCAGGCAAACTATAATAGACCTGTTTCAATGAGCCTACGGTAAGGGGTATCAGCGACCCTTGTTCAACTTTTCGATGGATCACTCGGGTTAGATCCTTATTGGAGAAAATACGTTGATAACGGATTTCCGGAATGGTGCACAAGGCCTGGGCCTTAATGCATTGTTGTATACAAAACCATAAGTATTCATCATAGGAAGGTATTGAGGTGTCGATATGGTCCGGTACAAATCTCTCGGTCACTTCGTAAAGCCTTTGAAACCCATCTCTGGATTTAACGGTGACTTTTCCCTCCATAAACAACTCGTGCAGGGCTTTTTTGGCAGGCTTCCAATTCCACATGAGGCCAGCATCAAGTTTTGGGGTTTCAAAGTCCCGGGCGTAAAGCGGGCCTTCAAGGGTTATTCGATCTAAGACCGCCGATTTTATTTCAGCTTCCACCTGGTACCAATGCTTACCCTTTTCCTTTATGCTTTGCATTACGGGTAATGCGTAACGAAAGTCTCTCATAGGAAGAAAAGAAGCGGCATGACTCCAGTATTCAAATATCTGCCGGTCTTTATTTAAAAGATCCAACAAGTATTTAGGCTTATACCCGGGAATTCTGCTCCACAAGGTATGATGATGGGCCCGTTGAATGACAGAGATGGCATCGATCTGCACATACCCTAAATGCTCTATGGCCCTAAGAACAGCTTTTTTGCCTCGGCCAAATTTAGGCAGGGCTTTTAACAGACCTTGCTGACTCAAGGCCAATTTCCGAGCTTCCGCTAGCTTGATTTCAATAGGGGGTTTCAATTCTTCAATTTTTGAATTTATAGCTTTCGAAACAGGTTTCGGGAAACCCTACTAAGATATAAAACTGTTTTTAAGTAGGAATACCCTATAATGGCTTGAATTGCTCAAAAGCTTGCTTACAGTTATGGCAGTAGTGCATAGAACGGCACAGGGTAGGGCCAAACGGGGTGTTTAAGGTGGTGTTATCACTGTCACAGTAAGGGCACGGGACCTGGTCCAAGATCTCCAGATCGGGGATAAGTTGATATTTTGGCGGAGGTGCCAGACCAAATTTCTTTAAGGCTGCGCGACCATTGTCAGTAATATCGTTGGAACTCCATTGAGATTCGAAGCTGACGTTCACTTCAAAATCCTTTACTTGGTGATCCGTCAGCACTTGCTCAACCTCTTTCTTCATATAATCCATAGCGGGGCATCCTACAAATGTAGGGGTCATTTCCACCATAACCTTACCCTTGGCATCCACGCTCACCTCCCTGATTACTCCCAGATCGATTAAAGAAACCACTGGGATTTCAGGGTCCATGACTTCCGCAAGCCATAGTAAAACGTCCTCTTTTTGATAAGTACTTACCATTCTGCCGAAGGATCAAGTTTAATTACTTCCGACATTTCGTCTAGTAAAGGTTGCAGGTGTTCCGTGTGCTGACCTAGTCTGCCGCCGGTCTTAGCCAACTCTTGATCCACCTGAGAGATTTCCAGGGCGGTTTTCCCCAAAATCTCATTAACTACTGACCACCACTGGTGGAACAGCTCCTGTTCTCCGCTGAAAATACCATCGTCAATAAGCTCCTTTTCGTATGGTGAGGGTTCAAAAATTCCCAAAGAATATGGTATAGCTTCATTTAAAGACGATTGCAGCCGGCTGATGCTTTCCTCGGTAGCAGTTCCCAACTGTTTGATAAAGGTGCTGGCATGTAGTACATGATAGCGCAGCTCTCCTACTAGTTTTCTGGATAGCGCAGCCAAGGGTTCATAGCTTGAGTTACTCAAGGCCTGAAACCTCAAAAACAGGGAATGATCATAAAGAAAATGGCGTATAAGACTAAACTCATAGCCTCCAATAGGTAACTCCACGAATTGGCAATTATGGAATTGGTCGGCATTGCGCATAAAGGCCACTACATCGGGTTCACGCTCCCCCAACTGGTGCAAAAGTTCATAAAGGGCCAGGCTTTGCCCGATCTTGTCTTGTGCCATGGAACTAAATGCAATATCTTCTTCCAGCAATGGGCCTATGCCGGTCCATTCGGAATTGCGGTGTCCCAAGATCAAGAGATCGTCTGCTATCCTATACAGCAGCTCCTTTAGAGCCAGTTCATTTAGGTGACTATCCATGTTGACTACGTTCTTTAAATGCTTTTATTTTGTCGGCGGCTTTGTAAGAGATCACATCGCGGTGGGTTTTTTCATGTAAGGTCGACCATATTACCTTGTCTTCCTCTTTAGAGAACAGGAATTCATTGGACGGTGCTACCCAGACATTCAGTACTGGCCTACCATCATCGAAGTGTTTTTTAGCTTCACTTTGCGCGTGTTCCGGGGAGGCAGCCTTCACCTGACCTACATGTTTGTGTTGTTTTCCTCTTTTGGTCAAGTGAAAGACTTCATAGGATTGAAGTTCATTACCCTCCGCAGCCATAGTGGAGATGCTATCGTAAACGTTCTCCTCCAGATCGGTGAATTCCGTCACGGTAACCATCTCTGTGGCCACCACCCACATTCCGGTACAGGTGTATCGCCGGCTATATTGCTCTTTAGCAAATAAAAAGGCCATGTCAAGGTCGGAGGCGTGAACGATGCCCACATGTTCGTAGGCTTTACCCTCTTTCATTTGTAAAAAGACCTCATAGGTAACCAGCTGATCAAGGTGTTCTTTCTCCAAGGATTCCCGGTTACTTTCATCTACCTGCCAGCGAGTAATTCGTGGATCTAATGATTTCATAATGTATCAGGCCAAAGGTGTTACATACTTGGCTTTAGGCACCAGAATGGCCTGGCGCACCCAGCGTCCTCTTTCTTCCGCGGTACGGCGAACCGCCAGCCTTTCCTTGTTACAGGGTCCATCGCCGTTTATTACCCTTTTAAATTCTTCCCAGTCGGGTTCGGTATATTCCCATTGCCTGGTCTCCTCATTTTTTCTGAGGTTGGGGTCAGGGACCTTCAACCCTAGCTCCCATATTTTAGGCACATACATATCCAAAAATTGCTGTCGCATTTCATCATTGGAGGCCATCTTCACTTTCCACTTGGTCAATACCTCGGTGTGAACGGAAACTCTGTCCGGCGGGCCGAAGAAGTGCATCATGGGTGGCCACCAGCGATTCAATGCATCTTGAACCATATCTTTCTGGATTTTGGAGCCGGTTGCCAGGTGGATCACGGCGTGGTGACCGTATTTCAAATGAAACGACTCCTCTGCGCATATTCGCTCCAGAGCCCGGCAATAGGGGCCATAGCTTCCTTTGGAGTTTGCCAACTGATTTACAATAGCCCCGGCATCTACCAGCCAAGAGATTATGGCGCTGTCTGCCCAGGTGAAGGCAGGATAATTAAAGATATTGGAGTACTTGGATTTACCATTGATAAGGTCCTGCATCATCTGTTCCCTGCTCTTCCCAAGTGTCTCTGCGGCGCTGTATAGTAGCTGAGCGTGTCCCACCTCATCTTGTACCTTAGCCATCAAAGCTAGTTTCCTTTTGAATCCGGGAGCCCGGGTTATCCAGGTGCCCTCTGGCAGTGCTCCAATGATCTCACTGTGGGCATGCTGCTCGATCATCCGGATCAATTGCTTGCGATACAGAGCCGGCATCCAATCCATGGGCTCAATCTTTTCTCCGCGGGCGATACGGGCTTCAAACTCATCCAGTTTTATAGGATCCTCTTCCGCCAGGTTATCGAATTTGGTAGCTTCAAAAGTATTTCCTCCTCCGTACATATGTTTGTGTGTTTATTTGGGATTACTTAAACCATTAATGAGTAAAGTAGAAAGTTTTGTGCCGATCTCTTCCTCGGTCATCATGCCATCCATTTTGAACCACTGATGGGTCCAGTTGATGGAGGATAAAATGGTCATCATGGCAAATTTTTCATCGACAGGGCGAAACAATTGCAGTTCAACACCCTCCCGGATTATGTTTACGAAAATGTCCTCGTAACGGCTTCTCAATTCCAGAAACTCGGAGAGATAGGGTTCGCTCAAATGCCGCCATTCGTGAAAAAAAACCGCTGAGGCCGAAAGATTCTCACTAATCACCTTGAAATGCGCTTTTATGGCCGACTCTAAGCGTTGGTCGGGCCTGGACTGCTCCACTTCTTCAATGGCCTGGAAAAAGGCGTCTGCCATGCGAAAGCAGATCTTTTGTAAAATCTCCTCTTTTGATTTTATGTGGCTGTATAAGCTGGCCGCCTCAATGCCCAGTATCATAGCCAAATCTCTCATGCTCGAAGCCGCATAACCTTTCAGTCGGAAGAGC
>JAOTYN010000287.1 GCA_029861825.1 Cyclobacteriaceae bacterium | reverse complement strand
CAGTGGCAAACACTGGACTATCCCCGTGATAAGATCCAACTGCTCATAGGGGAAGATCGCTCAGAAGATCGTACTTCCTATTTATTGGAACAATTGGCCCGGGAACTTCCAGGTGTCACTGTAGTATCAATTCGGGAGGATATAAAAGGCCTTAAGGGAAAAGCTAACGTAATTGCACAGCTCATACCCTATGCGCGTTACGAACACTTGTTTATAACCGATGCTGATGTGCGGGTTCCACCATCCTGGATAAAAACCTATTTGGCCTATACAGCTCCCAACATGGGGGTGATAGGAGCCGGGACTGTGGTAAGTGGAAAGAATCTGTGGTGTCAGCTACAGAACATGGACTGGTTATTGGCTCAGGCCCTGTTATGTGCCGCTGGGGCCAGAATCAGTACTTTGGCGATAAGTGGTACCAATATGATGATCACTAAATCGGCCTGTGATGCCATAGGAGGTTATGAAAAGATTCCCTACTCGCTCACGGAAGATATTGGGTTTTTAACTGCAGCCCGGGCTCAGGGATTAGCGTGCCTAAACCTTTGGGATGCTGGTGCTACCGCCGCCGTCCAAGGGCAAAAAGATTGGCCCACTTTACTCAAGCAGCGAAGCCGCTGGACCTATGGTGCCACCAAACTTTTACCGGCCATTGTATTAGTGCTGTTGATTAGATCTTTATTCCTGCCTGTGTTGGTAGTACTTGCCTTCTGGCAGCCCTGGTGGGCTTTGTTGTTGTTACTGGTGCGGCTATCGCTTCAGGGTTTTCTAATAAAGGGCATGGCATTGAAACTTAAGCAGGAATGGAAGGTTTCTGCCCTGCTGGTATTTGAAGTTTACTACACCTTAGTTACTTTGGGGGGGTTGATATTATATATGCTACCCACTAAATTTTATTGGAAAGGAAGAAAGTACTCATGATCGACACCCATGCTCACCTTTACCTGAAGGATTTTAAAGAAGACATGTCGGAGGTCAGGGGGCGATTTGAAGAACAGGGCGTCACCCACGTATATCTTCCCAATATTGATCATGCCACCATCGACGACATGTTGGAACTTGAAGATAGGTACCCACTGCAGTTTTCCGCAATGATGGGTTTGCATCCATGTTCCGTTAACAAAGGATTTGAAAGAGAGTTGTATCATGTAGAAAGATGGTTAGATAAACGGCCGTTCGCCGCAGTAGGGGAGATCGGCATCGACCTGTACTGGGACACTACCACCTATGACTATCAGCAGGAAGCCTTTAAGATACAGATCTCCTGGGCTATCGCTAAAAACCGCCCCATAGTGATCCATTGCCGAGAATCCTTGGACCAGACCATTGATATTCTAGAGCCGATGCTTACCCCTGAGCTCACCGGGGTTTTCCATTGTTTTACGGGTAACTTGGATCAAGCACAACGTATTACCGACATGGGATTTAAGTTGGGTATTGGGGGGGTGGTAACCTTCAAGAATGGCGGTTTGGATAAAACTTTGCAGGATCTGGAACTTAAGGACCTGGTTTTGGAAACGGACAGCCCATATTTGGCACCAGTGCCCTACCGGGGTAAGCGCAACGAACCTTCCTATCTAAAAGAAATATCCCACAAAGTGGCTGAAGTAACAAATATTGATATCCACCAGGTGCAAAATATTACCACAGCAAACGCAGAACAACTATTTTCCCATAATCCATGAACTACCGAATTGTTGAAATCGAAGCCCCCAGCCGGGATACTGCCAAGTATTCGATACTGATAATATATACAGGGGGTACTCTGGGAATGACTCATGATGAGCAGGGTACCTTACAACCTTTTGATTTCGGGAAGATCATAGAGGAAATGCCTGTTTTAAGATCTCTTGACCTTCGACTGACGGTGATCTCCTTTCCACAACCTATAGACTCCAGCAATATCAGGATCGATCATTGGAATCAACTTGCACAAATCATAGAAAGGTACTACCACCAGCATGACGGCTTTGTGGTGTTGCACGGTACTGATACCATGGCTTACAGCGCCAGCGCCTTGAGCTTTATGCTGGAAGGACTTTGCAAACCGGTAGTGTTTACAGGAGCCCAGTTGCCTTTCGGCACCGCTCGATCCGACGCCAATCAGAATCTGGTGGCCGCCTTGCAAATAGCTTCCGCACACCATCAGGAGAAACCTGTGATCCAGGAAGTGGCTATTTACTTTGACTATTTCCTGTTCAGAGGAAACCGCTGTAAGAAAGTGGAAAGCGTACATTTCGATGCTTTTGAATCTGAAAACTATCCTCCCCTAGCAGAAGCGGGTATATCCATCGATTTTGATTTCAACGTCCTTTACCGGCCGCTTTCTAAACAGCATTTTAAAGCCTATCAAATAGCACCTACTCAGATCGCCCTCATCAAGCTCTTTCCCGGATATGACCATACAGTAATGACTCACACTTTGGAAACTCCAGGGTTACAGGCAGTGCTGTTGGAGACCTTTGGGTCGGGCAATGCCCCCACCTCTCAAGAGTTTAAAACAATGTTGAAGAAGGCTATTGACCAGGGGGTCATTGTCTATAATGTGTCGCAATGTAATGGGGGAAGAGTGTTGCAAGGTCGCTATAGTACCAGCAAACATTTGTTGGACATGGGAGTGTTGAGCGGGGCGGATATCACCACAGAAGCGGCCTTGGCCAAATTGCAATTTTTACTTAGTACCGAGTCAAATTCGCAACAAATTTTAGCCCATTTAAGCACTCCGTTACGAGGGGAAATGGCCTAGGTAAAAAATTCTGTAAAACTTGCATAAAGCGTTTTTTATTGATTTATTTGTGTCTATTGTGTTAAAAAAACTGGAGAGGTGACCGAGTGGTCGAAGGTGCTCGCCTGGAAAGTGAGTGTGCCCCAAAAGGGTACCGGGGGTTCGAATCCCTTCCTCTCCGCATCTCGACAGAAAGTTCAGACTAAATATACTTTAACAACCTTATAGAAGATTAAAATTGAAACTATGAAAAAGTTATTCGCATTATTAATGCTTACCGGGTTTTTAGCCTTGGGACACACAGAATACAGCTATGCGCAGGACGCTGATGGCACTGAGCAAGTAGCGGCAGATGACCAAAACTTCCATCAAAGAGTAAAAGAAAAATTTATTGAAGGGGGATGGGTGTTTATGGGAATTGTACTGCTTTGTCTGATTTTAGGCCTGGCCATAGCTATTGAAAGAATTATCACACTGAACCTGGCCACCACCAATACCAATAAACTATTGGCTAAGGTAGAAGACGCCCTGTCGTCCGGAGGGGTGGAGGCCGCCAAAGAGGTTACTAAAGGCACTAAGGGCCCAGTAGCTTCTATCTTCACACAAGGTTTGATGCGAATGTCCGAAGGGATTGAAATGGTTGAAAAGTCCATTATTGCCTACGGATCCGTAGAAATGGGACGTTTAGAAAAAGGACTGGTATGGGTACAACTGTTCATAGCCCTGGCCCCTATGCTCGGTTTCATGGGTACGGTACTAGGTATGATCGAAGCTTTCGATGCTATTCAGGCTGCCGGAGATATTTCTCCTTCACTGGTGGCCTCCGGTATTAAGCAAGCCTTATTAACCACCGTAGCCGGTTTGATTGTAGCGGTAATCCTTCAATTGTTCTACAATTATTGCGTCTCTAAGATCGATGGTTTGGTAAACTCCATGGAGGATGCTTCCATCTCCTTAGTGGATATGTTGGTACGTCACAAAAACTAAAGCTGCTCAAACATGGATGTAGTAATTAATTTCGGATTATATTTTACCTATTTCCTAATAGGTTTGGCAGTAGTTGCAGTGGTAGTTCTGCCCTTGATCAAAGCAATGGACGATCCTAAAACACTAGTAGGAACGGCCATCGGATTAGGCGTATTACTGGTGCTTTTCTTCATATCCTATGCAATATCAGGCGATGAAGTACTCACTACATACACTGCGCAAAATGTAGGCCCCGGCATCTCAAAATTTGTAGGCGGCCTGCTTACCACCATGTATTTGCTGTTTGGAGCAGCTATCGTGGGAATTGTTTATACAGAGGTTTCTAAAGCATTTAACTAATGGCTAGAAGTTCAAGACGCGGGAAGAATGAGATCAACGCCGGCTCAATGGCCGACATTGCTTTCTTGTTGCTGATCTTCTTCCTGGTAACTACAACATTCCCCAATGACCGGGGAATCCTGTTCACGCTTCCGCCGAAGCCGGATCCCAATCAACCGCCGCCGGATGTCACCAAGAATCAGCGAAATATTTTCAAGATTCTGGTGAACTCCAACGATCAATTGCTGGTGGAAGATGAGCCGGTAAGGAACGTTGACGCTATCAAGGATCAAGTGAAAGAGTTTGTTCTAAACAACGGGCGGAACCCCAATATGTCGGATAGTCCTGAAGAAGCGGTTGTTTCCTTCAAGACCGACCGTGGTAGCAGCTATGAGATTTTCATCGATGTATTGGATCAACTAGACGCTGCTTATAATGAAATGTATGGGGAACGTGTTGGGATGACCGGCGATAAATTCCGGGAATTGCGTAATACCGTGAAGAAATCTCCCGAGCAACGGAGATTGTATGATAAAGCACGGGGCAAGGAAAATGGCAAGGTTACCTTTCCCAAAAATATTTCTATTGCAGAACCAAGTAACGTAGGAGGTTGATATGTCCAAATTTCAGAAGAAAGCCAAAGCATCTCAGGATATCCCTACGGCAGCATTACCGGATATCATATTTATGCTGTTGTTCTTCTTTATGGTGACTACCGTATTGAGGGAAACAGACATGCTGGTATCACAAAAGCTGCCCAGGGCAACTCAATTGAGTAAGCTGGAAAAGAAATCCTTGGTGAGTCACTTATATATTGGAACACCCAAGCAAACCAATCTATACGGAAACGAGCCTAAGATACAGGCCAATGACGTATTGATCGAGCCTAAGGATCTAGTATTGTGGGTTAACAAGGAAAAAGACAAGCTAGATGAGGCAGAACGTGATCAGATCACTATAAGTCTTAAGATCGATGAGGAGGCAAAGATGGGCATCGTTTCTGACGTGCAGCAACAGCTGCGGGAGGCTAACGCCCGAAAGATTATGTATGCCGCTCCGGAGAAATTGGACGAGGATAGTTAAAGATAACGCGATAATTCTTTTACAATAGTTTCAGGAAAAGGCTCATTTATGAGCCTTTTTTTATAACTGCGGATATAACCAGATCAGTAGAAAATAAACTGTGGTGAGGTATACCAGGGTCACCGGCAGTCCGATCTTAAAGAAATCCCTGAAGTTATACCCCCCCGGTCCATATACAATCAAATTGGTCTGATAACCTATAGGCGTAAGGAAGGCGGCAGAAGCGGCAAAGGCAATGGCTAAATAAAGTGGACCACTGTCCGTTCCCCATGATGAACTTAAGGCGAATGCTATAGGAAAACACACCGACACCGCGCCTACATTGCTGATAAAGGAGGTAAGAAGAGTGGTCACGATCAAAAGAGCCGCTAGTATTCCCCGGTTGCCCCATGGTGTGAAAGTATCCATGATCACTTGAGCCATAAGGTCTCCGGCCCCAGTATTGATCACCGCATTACCCAATGCCAAAGAAAAGACCAGGATGGCCAACAGGTTAATATCTACCTCTCGCTTCAGATCCTGCATGGAGATCATTTTTAAACTGGCCATCACGGCGATTACGATAAGTAATGAGCTGAAAAGTGAAAAATGCCCTATCCATAATAGTATAAAAGCGGTGAGAGCCACCAAACCCAATGACCAAATTTTGGCGCGGCTGGGACGCTTCAGCTCCCTGAC
>JAOTYN010000286.1 GCA_029861825.1 Cyclobacteriaceae bacterium | reverse complement strand
AATTATTTGTATATGTGGTATGAATTAGGGGCTGAATGGTCGTTTAGAGGTTTCGCATATGCCTTAATGGTAACGTTTCTAGTGGGAATGATTCCCGTAGTTTTTATAGGAGCAATAAATAGCCAAAGGGTGGCGACACTAAATCAACACCTAGCCGATGAACTAAACTTACAACTCCATCATGAGCCGGGGCAGGAGATAAACCTGGCCGCCTCGGATTCAAAAGAGGCCTTTGAATTAGATCCAGCATACATATTATTTGTAGAGGCTCTGCAGAACTATGTGGTGGTTCACTACCAAAAGGGTATGAGTTCCGAACAAAAAATATTACGTAACACCTTGTCATCCGTGGAAAGCCATCTTCATGGCACATCTGTCCAACGGTCGCATCGTTCGTTTTTAGTCAACAGAAACCATATTGCGCACGTTGAAGGCAACGCTCAAGGATTACGCCTGACCTTAAAAGACCCATCTACCAAACAAATACCGGTATCCCGCCGGTATATTTCCAATTTTCAGTAACCGCGGGCTTGTTATTGGTCCCTGTCTCTTGACATTGGTCACTTAACCTTGTTATTGGTCCACCAAAGGTGCTACTGATCACATATATATGCAGCAATGCCGGTGACATGGTACATTAGGGTAAAAAGTACGGACATGGAAACCAGTACCAATTTCATTTTATATCTACACATAGCGGCCGGAAGCATCAGTTTGGTTTTGTTCTGGCTCCCTGTAATTAACAAGAAGGGTGGAAAGGCTCACAGCAATATTGGAAAAGCTTACGTAATGGCCATGTGGATAGTAGTGTTCACGGCACTGGCCTTATCCATTAAAAATCTGTTTATCCAGAATTATATTGCAGCGGCTTTTCTGGGATTCCTTTCGGTACTGACATCCGCTCCCCTGTGGTACGCTAAAGCCATCCTTAACCACAAGAAAGAGATCAGTCGATCCTACTTCAATCGATTTAAGGCTTTGCATACGGTGATATTTTTTATGGCCACTGGGCTGGTCATCTGGAGCGTTTTGTTAAAAGTACAAGATAATGCCATTTTACTGTTGATCTTTGGTATTCTGGGGATGACCTCATTTGGGGATGCTTTTTCTAACTACCATAAGATTCGCGCCAGAGAAACGTGGATCGTCACTCACCTACGGGGCATGCTATCCACCGGTATTGCCGCCTACACAGCCTTCTTCGCTTTTGGCGGGAGGCAATTCCTGGGAAATATCTTAACGGATCAATGGATGGTCATTCCCTGGGTATTGCCCTCAATTATTGGAGTTTTAGGCATACGGTATTGGACAAAGAAATTCACTAAGCGCCAGGTGGCCACCGCATAATCTGTTCTAGATCGAAGCTAAAAATCGGATCAAAAGTAATATCACGATCACTAACAGCCACATTAATTTTTTCTTCATAGTCACCACCAGGATTTCTGTATGACGAAGTCGAAGGCAGTGTGGTTACCTGTTTAGGCGGAGAATCTTTTCTTTATGAATTTTATTTGACCGTTATGATTGGATTCATGCTCGCATACATGAAACCACTTAGCGTGATTATTAGTAGGATTTCCCCCGAAAAAAGGCTCCTGCTGTTCCAGCCATTGGTCATCGCGTTTGGCGAACTCAGCCATGGTTTGCGATCGGACTTCTTCCAGTACGGACAGATAATGATCGAGGGTGTGTCCTTTTATCTTTTGGCGCGCAGGTGCTCCAAGTTCCATGGGAACGTCCCATTCTTGCTTGATCTCGGAACTCCAGGTTCCCCACGAAAGGCCCTCGAAAGTATTTAATTGATAGTATCTCTCAGTAGCGGCCAAATGCAACAGCATAGCTCCAATGGAGTTGGCCTGTTCATCTACCAGGAAATCCAGTTGCTCTACGGTAAGACCCTGTACCTGGCTCATGACCATGGCTCTCATCATGGTCATAGTAGAAAGCAAGGTCCCGATGCGTGGGGTATATCCTTCACGTGGGCCTACCAAAAAGGTATCGTTTTGTTGGTATTGGGTACCGGCATGAAGGTCGCCAACGGAAACCAGGCTCATGCCGGCCACTAAGGCGGTGGACCCTTTTATGAAACTTCTGCGATCGCGCTTTTTTGAATTAAGCATGTTATTGGGTTTAGGTTTATTGATGATCGAAACTAATTACCCTGGACAATTTCCATTCTTCTTCCTGAAGCAACCATAAATGACTAAAACGGGCCACCGATCCTAACGATTCTCCCTCCGGGTTCTTTTGATAAAAGCTATGAACCCCATTTTGTAAGGCCCCATATAAGGTCCCGTTTTCATAGAGCGGGTAAACTTCCAAACTACCTTCTTGCAGTTGCCGGCGGGTTTGTCCGGGATTGGCACAAAGACCATTCTTAAGATTTTCTGTAAATGCTGTATAACCTATTAAGGTACCCGATTGGTCGTGGTAGAATTCAATATCCTGGCTGATCAGGGGCTCCAGGTCTGAAATTTCACAGGTAGAAAAACTAATATGGAATATTAAACTGTCTTTGGATTTTAAGGTCTTATGAAGCTCTGAGCTTGGGACTTGTGCGTTGATGGTCAGCGGCACGGTCACTAAAAGAGTAATCCATAAAACAACTTTGTCGGAAGGCAGCATATTTGAGGCGATTTACACTAAACTAGGCATTTTATGCCATAACTCATGATAATCTCCCAGGGATATGGGTGCCACTTGACATCCAGTACAGAGTATCTTTAGGACACCAGCCTGGGGTCGAGAAGAGAGATGCGTATCGACTCACCATTGAATGTATAACCTATAACTTGGGTCTACAGATATTTCTTCAACAAGGGGTTTTGCTTGAACAGCATCTCCCACATTTGGCGCTCATTAAGATCCTCCTGCGCCGGTTTGAAATAGTAACCCTGGTTCATTTGCACCTTTTGACCTAAGATCTTGAAGCTTGCCGATTTACCATTCTTGGCGATTTTAAGATTAGCATAAGCGTGATCAACCATAGAGCTTAATTCATCTTCGGTATAGGTCTCCCGCAGCAGCCATTCGAGATCCTCCAGCAGCCATTCATTACTGGCTAAACCATTATAAAATAGGTGAGGCAAGAGCTGAGTGATAGCTTTGAGATTATAGCCTTGACCCCGGTATACCATGGCATAAATTCTCGAGGTGTAAATCCGATCGGCCGATAGCTCGTTTCCACAAAAATGTTGATAGGGATATACTTTATCAAAAAGATATACATACTGAGATGCTTCCTTAAACTGCCCTCGCTGGAGGTAAATCTCTGCAAGATGTTTAGCACTACGGTGTCTATAGAGAGCATACCATTCCATTATACCTCCATAGGGCTCTTTTTCATGGTAGGAAGCCTCTAAAATACTCTTAAAAATAGCACTGGCGTGGTCCTGTTGATCCAGATCGCGGTAAACTACGCCCAGATTGAACAGTACCCTGGGATACAATTCCGAATCAGGATAGATGTCCAGAAAATGTTCGGATAACACCTGGGCAGAAGTGAGTTGACCGTTTTCATAAAGATCCAGGATTTCGTCGAATGCAGTTTGCTCATCAGTGTTTTGGGCCTGCAGTGCCCATGTAGAGCCAAGCAAGGTGATGACCATTGAAAGTATCAGAGGCTTCATATCCGCTTTTACAATAGGATGCCCCGGGGATACTTATTCCATAAAATTCGAAGAAATTAATTATAGGTTACGGGTTTTAAAGGTATCCCCCTGATTAAAGTCACCGGTTTGATACCCTTTTCTAAACCAACGCATGCGTTGTTCGGAAGTACCATGGGTGAAGGCGTCCGGTACCACATACCCCTGACTTTCCATTTGCAGTCGGTCATCACCGATGGCATTGGCAGCTCTCATGGCCTCCTCCAGATCACCCTCTTCTAAAATGTTCTGCATGCGTTGGGCGTGATGGGCCCACAATCCAGCGAAGAAATCGGCTTGCAGTTCTAGTCGGACCGACATCTCGTTATACTCTTCTTGGCTTACCCGCCCACGTAAGCGATGAACCTGTTCAGTAATCCCCAGTTGCTTTTGGACATGATGTCCTACCTCATGAGCGATCACATAAGCCATGGCAAAATCTCCCGGAGCTTTAAATTTGCGTCGTAGTTGGTCATAGAAGCTCAAATCGATAAACACTTTCTCGTCGGCCGGGCAGTAGAAAGGCCCGGTAGCGGCACTGGCAAAACCGCAAGCAGAGCGATCGCTGCCACTAAACAATACCAAAGTCGGTTCCCTATAACGTCCGCCCATAGTCGTGAATTGCTGGTTCCAGACATCTTCGGTGTCTGCCAATACTACCTTAACAAAAGCGGCTAGTTCATCTTCAGCTTCATTGGTGGGACCGCTGGGGGCTTGGGTTTGAATACCTGGGTTTTGAGTTTGTACCTGTTGAAGTACCTGAAGGGGGTTATCACTGAATATCAAAACCAGAGCGATGACTATGATGGTCAGGCAGCCTCCGCCAGTGGCAATCTGTTTTCCTCCAACACGACGGCGATCCTCTACATTGGCACTTTGTCTTCGACCTCTCCAACGCATAACTTGGGTGGTTTAGGGTTATACAATTTTACCACAGCTAAGGCTGACAAGAAAAATATGAATTATCCGGCGAAATAAAAATCAGAGGTTATTTCTTTTTCTTCTTTTTCAAATCGCCGTCTCTCAGCGATTTTATGAAACGTGCCCAATTGACCGGGCTAAGCAAAGGGTTGCTGAATCTCTGTTGGGAATAGCGGTTGTGTAATTGATAGAATTGCTGGTTCATGTAGTATTTATAATTCATACTGGCATCCATGGGCATGCTCTGAGCCATCCGTGCCAGCACTTCTTCACCCAGGTTGTCCTCTTGGCTGCGGTCGTCGACTGGTAGATTTAGAGCTAAGATGGCCTCTTTAAACAGTTCTTCGGTGGGGTATGGAAAGATCTCCACCGTGGAAAGTACCGTAGTGTCAGTAGCTAATTCTACCAGGACCGTAAAACTATCACCTTGATCACCTGGGATTATGAAGTGTTGTTTTTGGAAACCGACGGCGCTAATGACCACACTATCGCCTTCCAAGACCGGCATGGAGAAGTACCCGTATTGATTGGTTACTGTTCCTCTTCCGACCTTGGGCACATACACGTGTACACCGAATAATCCGGTGGAGGTAGAATCTTCTTCTACTACAACGCCTGAGAACTGGATAATCTGTTTTTGGCCCTGAGCAGACACATTTATCGTTCCAGACAGTAATAGTACAAAACCCAAGAGGGAGATGAACTGGAGGTATTTAATCTTCAAAAATGGCAATACCATGGATTTCCTGTGATACTAAAGTTATTAATCAATTGCTAATATCTATAATTAATAGCTGGTAAAATAGTTCCGTAGGGTTAAAAATTGTTAAACCAATTGATAGATTGGAGGTACAAAAACTAAGCTCATTAAACCGTTTAGAGGTAGTCGTAATAATTTACCTTAATGTATAAATGGAAATTTTCTCGGAATGAACAGAACTCATATTAAGATAACCGATTACCAGTTAATTGTTTTAATGGGAGTATCAAAATTGCTCATTCACTTTGCCACTAATACTATATATGGATTACACCGTGATGAATTTCTATACTTCGAAATGGGGAAGCATCTGGACTGGGGTTATATGGAGATCTCTCCGGCGCTTCCAGTGCTAGCCAAAATAGCTCATTGGCTAGGGGGAAGTGTATTTGCCATCCGTTTGTTTCCAGCTTTAATTGGATCCCTGAAACTGGTGCTGTGTTGTTTGTTAGCCAAGGAGTTGTCCGGTAG
>JAOTYN010000285.1 GCA_029861825.1 Cyclobacteriaceae bacterium | reverse complement strand
GTACGGCCAACAGTATGCCGCTACCAATAAAAAACCCTCTGTGATTGCTTCGTATTCCTTCCCGAACCCTCAGCTTTATAAAAAAGAACAGCAAAGCAAAGGCTAGAATACATCTCCAGAAAATGATTACGGAGGGAGGCAGTGGGATGACCTTGCCCAACACTCCGGAGGTAGACATCAGGATGAACGAGATGTTCAATTCGAGGAACGGATATAGTTGGAGCTGCTTTCTCACCAATGGCCGCGTTATAGTATCAATGATAGGAAATACCGTGAGAAGCTCTAAGAAACCGGTCATAAATTATAATTTTGCTACATGGAGTCTCAGCAACTTTCCCATGATGATCAGTGGTTTATCCACCACCGTGTGGTGGTGGATCCCGGGCAGACCTTAATTCGGTTGGACAAGTTCTTAATGGATCGGTTGCCGAATGTTACCCGCAATAAGCTACAGGAAGGGATCAAACAGGGCTTCGTACTGGTAAATCAGGTAGCGGTTAAGTCCAACTATAGGGTACGCCCGGGCGATGAGATCGTGATAGCACTGCCGGAGCCCCCGCGAGATACAGAAGTAATTCCTGAAGACATCCCCCTGGAGATAATCTATGAAGACCCCCATCTGCTGGTTGTTGACAAACCTGCCGGCATGGTGGTGCATCCCGCCTACAACAATTGGCAGGGTACTTTAGTGAATGCCTTGGTGTACCATTTCCAAAACCTCCCGGAGATGCCCGACAATCATGGTCGACCGGGGTTGGTCCACCGGATAGACAAGGACACCTCGGGTTTGCTGGTAGTCGCCAAGACCGAGCAGGCCATGACCCATTTGGCCAAACAATTTTTTGATCATAGCATCGAGCGTACCTACATTGCCTTGGTGTGGGGAGTACCTGAAGAGGAGGCCGGCACTATTGATGTAAACCTGGGGCGGAGTCCCAAAGATCGTCGCGTTACCGTGGCCTTTCCCGATGGCGACATGGGTCGTCGGGCGGTGACCCATTATCAGATGTTAAAGCCTCTGCGTTATGTATCCTTGATCTCCTGTAAATTGGAGACTGGAAGGACCCATCAGATCAGAGCGCACTTAAAATATAAGGGGCATCCTTTGTTCAACGATGCCTCTTATGGAGGAGATAAGATCTTAAAGGGTACTGTTTTCTCCAAATACAAGGCATTTGTTGAGAACTGCTTTAAGATCATTCCCCGACAGGCCTTACACGCGCATTCTCTGGGTTTCACCCATCCTCATAGCGGAGAACGGATGCACTTTGAGAGCCCTTGGCCGGAGGATTTATCCAAGGTGGTGGAAAAATGGGAAAACTACCTAAACTATACCTAATTGGCGTCAATAACAGTACCGGAACCGCTGATAGTGACGGAAACTTGAGGATTTCCCTTATAGAAAACATTACCACTGCCGCTGATCACCACATCCAAATGGTCAATAGCCAATACTTCGCAGTTTCCAGATCCCGAAATAATGATATCCTGATCATTTGCTTCCATTCCGAATGCGTGAACATCTCCCGATCCTGAAATGCGGATCTCACTCAGATGGGCTTCTCCAAAAAGATCCATGGTACCGGAACCCGTGATTTCGATGGACAGATAATCCACTATAAACTCTGCATCAATTTTTCCAGATCCCGTTATGCGAAGTTCAAGATCATCAACCTCCCATATATTATCTCCAAAAATATCGCCCGAACCCACATTGTGTACCGCCTCAATATCCGGCATAGCCGCAAAGATCTCAATGTTGGTATTACTTATACAACTGAGGTTGTCAATGATCAACTCACCGTCTACAATCCTCAAGCTTATTTGCTCCAAAATACTTTCGGCAGCGGTGATTTCAAACTCTCTGTTGTTGCTTTGTCTTAGGGTAATATCTGCTCCGATGGCATTGGTAATGCGATCGAATGAAGGCAGATTGTAGGACTGGGTAATTACCGGCCCTCTTGGTTGCACGCAGCCATAGCCGTCATCTTCAAAATGTATATAACACGATTGAGCTGCTAGCAACACGGCCACCAGCGCCAATACGTTACTTATGGTTCGTAAGTTATTCATAGCTCATTTGTTTAATGTGTGTTTATGGATATGCAAATAGCATACCTAAAATGAAGACAGGTTAAGATGAGACAACACGTATAACTAGGAAGGGGAAAATTAAAAATGTAAAATACGGAAGGTAAAAGTAGGGGCTAACGAGCTCATCTTAAGGAAGATACCACACTGTTGTTGATATTTGATGAATTTTCGGGTTTCTGGAAGGCCTGGGATCAAGTCACCTTTACATCTTACATTTTGAGTTATAAGTTCTTAGCCTGTTCCCAATATTCGTCCATTTCTTCAAGGCTCAGGTCCGGGATCTTTTTACCGTCAAGAGCGGCAGCCTTTTCCATGAACTGGAACCGTTTAATGAATTTGATGTTGGTGCGTTCCAGGGCCTCTTCCGGATTTACCTCAATAAATCGTGAGTAATTGATCAAAGAAAACAGCAGGTCGCCAAACTCTTCCTGAATACGGGGTGCTTCACCGGCGGCGCAGGTCTCTTGAAATTCCTGTAGCTCTTCCTGGACTTTATCCCAGACTTGCTCTTTTTGAGGCCAGTCGAAGCCCACTCCCTGAGCCTTCTCCTGAATGCGCATGGCCTTTACCAGTGCCGGTAAACTTTTTGGCACGCCTCCCAGTACTGAGGCATTACCTTTTTCTCTGAGCTTGATCTTTTCCCAATTTTGTTTGACCGCTTCTTCGTTATCCACTTCCAGGTCACTATAGATGTGAGGATGCCTGCGGATCAGTTTGTCAGCCACTGAATTGAGCACATCGCCGATGTGGAAGTCTTTGGTCTCCGATGCAATGCGTGAATAAAAAATCATGTGCAGCATGATATCACCGAGTTCTTTCTTGATTTCCTCCAGGTCATTCTCTAAGATGGCATCCGACAATTCGTAGGTTTCCTCAATGGTCAGATGCCTCAAACTGGTTAGGGTTTGTTTCATGTCCCAGGGGCAGTTCTCGCGGAGCTCGTCCATTATGGTAAGCAGACGATCGAACGCTTGCAGCTTTTCAGCGCGATGTGGATCGGGGGCGGATTTAGGAGTGCTCATGTTTGGTAAAAGAACTAATAGCGTGGAGGCGATGTTTCAAGTAAAAATTAGCTAACTTTGGATCAAAGTTACTCAAAATTATGACTACCGTTCTGCTGGCCATAGGGATTTTGGCCCTGTTTTTTATATTGATGTCGGTGCGTTTGCTGTTCTTGAAAAATGGAGAATTTAAGGGAACCTGTGCCTCACAAAGCCCTTTTCTGAATAAGGAAGGGGAGACTTGCGGATATTGTGGTAAACAGGTCACCCCCGGAGATTCCTGCGCAAATCCGGAATCGGAAGTCGAAAAAGTGTTGTCCAAATTCAAATAATTTTCCCTCCATTTTACCTAAATTGCAAGCTTTAAACAGCTAGCGACCAATTGACACTTATAAAATCAATTTCAGGGATTAGAGGTACTATCGGAGGCCCTCCGGACGACGGACTTACTCCCATAGATATAGTAAAGTATGCCTCGGCATTTGGCTCCTGGGTACTAAAAGGTTCCCCCAAAAAGAAGACCATCGTGATAGGCAGGGATGCCAGGCCCTCAGGCCCTCTGGTTTCGGACCTGGTATGCGGATCCTTAAGAGGAATGGGCATAGATGTAGTGGATCTTGGTCTTTCTACTACCCCCACGGTGGAGATCGCAGTGCCTCTAGAGAAGGCTGCCGGAGGTATTATAATTACTGCATCGCACAACCCCATAGAGTGGAATGCTCTGAAATTGCTCAATGAAAAGGGTGAGTTCATTTCGCATCGAGATGGGCAAGAAGTATTGGAGATCGCTGAAACCGGCGCCTTTGAATATGCGTCCGTACAGGAGTTGGGAACCTACGACCAGGACAACGGTTATTTGTTAAGGCATATAGAGGAGATCATAAACCTGCCGTTGGTGGATCGGGAGGCCATAAAAGAGCGACAATTTAAGATTGCAGTGAACGGAGTGAACAGCTCCGGAGGGATAGCGATCCCTTTGCTACTGCAAAATCTTGGGGTTTCCACTATAGCGGAATTCCATTGCGAACCAACCGGCATATTTCCTCATAATCCGGAACCACTTCCTGAGCACATCGCACAATTCTGCAAAGAGGTAGACAAAGGAGATTTTGACTTGGGTATTGTGGTGGACCCGGATGTAGATCGCCTGGCTTTCGTACAGGAAAACGGAGAACCATTCGGCGAGGAATATACTCTGGTAGCAGTAGCGGATTACATCCTGCAAAACCACCCGGGTGGAAATAGTGTTTCCAACTTATCCTCTACCCGGGCGCTAAGAGATATCACAGAAAAACACGGGGGTTCATACTATGCTGCCGCCGTAGGCGAGGTGAATGTGGTGGAACAAATGAAAGAGCAAAAAGCGGTTATAGGAGGAGAAGGCAATGGAGGTATAATTTACCCCCAGCTTCACTATGGCAGGGATGCTTTGGTGGGGATTGGGTTATTTCTTACTCATTTGGCTAAATCAGATACCTCGGTATCCCGGTTAAGGGCCAGCTATCCCAACTATTTTATTTCAAAAAAGAAGATTGAATTAACGGACAACATTGATATCGATCAATTGCTCAGCGGTATGCAAAACCGGTACAGCAAACAGCCTATGAGTACTGTCGATGGAGTTAAGATCGAATTCGATAAGGAATGGGTACATTTGAGAAAATCCAATACAGAACCTATTATTCGGATCTATTCGGAGTCTGACTCTATGGCTACTGCCGAGCATTTGGGTGAGAAGATCATTTCCGACATCAAAGAGATCCTAACCAACAACGAATAGATACTATGCGGGTATACTTAGATAATGCAGCCACCACCGCTCTGGACGAGGAAGTCCTGGAGGCTATGAAACCCTACCTGGTCAATCAGTACGGTAATCCTTCTTCCATTCATTCACACGGACGTGAGGCCAGGGCTGCTATTGAAAAGTCCAGAAAGCTAATAGCGGATTTACTCAATACCTCTCCGGCGGAGATCTTTTTTACTTCCGGAGGAACAGAAGCGGACAACACTGCGATTACCTGCACGGTAGATGATTTTGGGTTGAAGCACAGTATTACCTCAAGGCTGGAGCACCATGCGGTATTGCATACTTTGGAGTTTCTGGAAAAACAAGGTAAAACTAAGGTAAGCTATGTCAACACCTCCCCTCAAGGAGAATTGGATCTCGATCATTTAAAGCATCTCTTGAAAGAGTACGGGCCTTCCATGGTTTCGCTAATGCATGCCAACAATGAAATTGGAAATCTCAATGACATTAAAACCATAGGAGAAATTTGCCAGGAGCATCAAAGCATTTTTCACAGCGATACCGTACAGGCGGTTGGTCATTATCAACACGACCTACAGGAAATAAAGGTACACTGTATGGTGGGCTCTGCCCATAAATTTCACGGACCCAAGGGAATAGGTTTTCTCTATATACGGGCCGATCACAAGATATGCCCTTTCATCCACGGAGGAGCTCAAGAAAGAAATATGCGGGGAGGTACCGAGAATGTATGTGGAATCGTGGGTTTGGCCAAAGCTATGGAACTGGCCTACCAACAGATGACCGAACATCATCAGTATATCCAGGGACTAAAAGACCGCACGATGCGCTTACTGAAGGAAAGGATCCCGGATGTACAGTTCAACGGGCTCAGCAGTGATGCGGACAAGAGCTTGTATACAGTGCTGAATGTGTCCTTCCCACCCGGTGCTGACAATGAGATGC
>JAOTYN010000284.1 GCA_029861825.1 Cyclobacteriaceae bacterium | reverse complement strand
CTTTAAAGTTCGTTCCAGTATAAACAACGACTTTTCCCATGCCAGTGTAGCCAGTTTGAGCTTTTCAGTGGACGCACCTTATTGGCAGAAATTCTGGTTTTTGTTCTTATGTGTGATAATAGGATTGGGCGCGATGGTAGCGATCGTCCGTTACCGGGAAAAAAAGTTGAGAGATGAGGAGCGCTTGAAAAAGGAGTTGGTACAAACACAATTGGAGACATTGAAAAGTCAGGTTAATCCTCATTTTTTATTCAACAGCTTCAATACGTTAGCCGGAATTATTGAAGAGGACAAGGACTCTGCCGTGGACTATGTAGAGAAACTTTCGGATTTTTTCAGATCAAGCCTTGCTTACAGGGATCGCCAGCTTATAACCGTAGGAGAGGAGCTTAAGTTGATCGAAAATTATTACTTCCTGCAGAAAAAGCGCTATGGCGATAATCTAAAAGTTTTAACAGAGGTTGATCAACAGCATCTACACAAGTTAATACCCCCGCTCACCCTGCAAATGCTGCTGGAAAATGCCGTCAAACACAATATTATCTCTGGGGATAAACCGCTTATGATCAACATTTTTGACAAGGAGGACTATTTGTATGTGAGCAATAACAAACAATTGAAACAATACAAAGAGGACTCCACGGGCTTTGGTTTGTACGGTATTATCAATCGTTACAAGCTAATAACGTCCCAACCCGTGCTAATTAACTATCAGACAGCTGATACTTATGAAGTAGGAGTGCCATTCTTAGAAGAACCATCATTATGAAGATCGTAATTTTAGAAGACGAATTAATGGCCAGCAAAAGGTTGCGTAGTATAGTGGGTAAATTGGAGCCTACGGCCGAGATTCTGGAAGTTCTGGACAGTGTGGAAAGTGCTGTGGCCTGGTTTAAGGAACACCCTATGCCGCAGTTGATCTTTATGGATATCCAGCTGGCCGACGGAATTAGTTTTGAGATATTCAATCAGGTTACCATTACCGCGCCGGTAATTTTTACCACCGCCTATGATGAATATACCCTGAAGGCATTTAAGGTAAACAGCATAGACTATTTGTTGAAGCCCTTGAAATCTGAGGAAGTGCGTCAAAGCTTGAAAAAGTTCCGCGACCTAAATCAAAACTCCAATGTAATAGACTACCAGCAACTGGCTTTGGCTCTAGAAAATCAGACCACCCCAAGGCAACAACGCATTGTGGTGAAATACGGCCAACATATAGAAGCCATCGACCTTGGTAAAGCCGCCTATTTTTATACGGAAGAAAAGATAGTCTTTATGCGAACCTTAGAAGGCAAGCGCTTTGCCTTGGACTATACATTAGAGGAATTAGCACAGATGCTAGATCCTAAAAAATTCTTCAGGATCAACCGTCAATTTGTAGTGAGTATTGATGCCATTGAAAAGATGTATCAATACAGCAAATCAAGGGTAAAGCTGATGCTCAAACCTCCCATGAACATCGACACTATTGTGAGCACCGATCGTTCTAGTAACTTCAAAAAATGGCTGGCCGGTTCATAGTAATCTGCTGGCTCTAGGACTCAAAGAGCCCATTAAGGCTAGAATTATTCCCGTTCGGTAGGATTTATTTTTAAGGGGCAAGGCCGCTACATAATTTATACCTGAAACACCGAAACAGGTATGATGTTGTTAGATTTTCTATTTAAATATAATGCAGCCCCTTGGCTAATGAGTTTGGCTATTTGCTGCAGTGCAATGCAACCAGCAGCGGCTCAAATTGCCGAGCTGCAAGCTGCTCAAGAATTTATGGCCGCCAAAAATTATGTGCAAGCCAGCTATTTATACAATGAAATCCTTAAAGATGATCCAGAGAATAAAGACGCTCGCTTTCAAAGGGCTATAATATCGAGTTGGCAAAAGGAGTATGCCAATGCTTCCAGTGATTTTCAATACTTATTGGATCGGCATCCAGGTGACGCTTCATTGCTAACCGCTTACGCCTATAACCAAGCATGGTCCGGTAATTACGTAGAATCCGAAAGCCTCTTCAGAAAGGTATTGACTCAGGATCCCTACCATCATGAATCGCTAAAAGGCCTGGCCTATGTGGCTCTCTGGAAAGGTAAAGGAAAGTTAGCGGTAAACCGATTCGAGCGGTTATTACAATCCGAGCACCTCACTCCAGACCTTCATGTAGGGCAGGGACATGCTTTGCTATTGGCAGGAAAGCAAAAAAAGGCGAGACAAGCTTTTGAGACAGCCATTGAGTTGAAACAGGATCATCAAGGATCTGCGGATCTGCTGCAAGCAGTGCAGGCTTCTCCTGCTTTGTTAGAGTTAAGTGTATGGGGTGGGTACACCCGTTTTAAGGAAGATCAAGCCTGGGGTTTAAGGCTTGTAGAAATTGCGTTTCAACCTAATCATTTTTATCGCCTCTGGGCACGATACGACAATACATTGTCTTTAGAGAATTTTACTTTGGCCCAAAGTGAACAGCGCAGCGAGGCTTATCTAATGGGTGGTATGGTTAATTGGAATCGCACCTTAAGTACAAAGGTAGAGGTGGGTTATAGAGATTTGCCGGAGAGCAGCCATGAGAAACTGCTCATATTGGAGCAGCTGGTCATTTTCGATAATCAATGGATACTCAAGGGAGGGGCCGTTTTAAACCAAGGGGTTGATAATATCTGGACCGCGTATGGTGGAATTACTGTTCCGGTTATGGATGGATGGTCCCTGGAACCTGTCTATTTCTACACCCGACCTCAAGGAAGTAACACCCGTGAACAACGCCTTCAATTAAATAGCTATACCCAGCTCGGTAAGGGCCATCAAATAAACCTGGCCGGTATATGGGGAAGAGTATCAATACCTGAAGCCACACATGATATTATTTATGGAGGGAGTTTGTCCTGGAACATTCCTACTGCCAGGAAACACTGGACTACCCTCATGGTACGCTACGAGAGCGGATTACAGGAGCTACTTACTGCTTCAATAGGATTCAAGTACAGGCTAGAAAGATAAACAAAATGTTACCATTAATACCAACTTTTACCCCTCCGAATAGGAACCGTCCCACACAAGGCGAATATCACCAAGCTGAGAAACATCAACTCAAACCTCATATGTATGTAACCATTTTAACCGTATGGATCGCAAGTTTGGTTTGGTTCCATCCCCGATTAGCCACTTTGTTGGATCTGGCCCACAGCCCGGGACAGTGGTGGGCTTTGGCTTTCTTTATCTTTTTTGTGGAACTGGCCTGGCTTTACGGTTATTACAATATATTTCTAGTGGTCTTTGCGAAGATATATCAGCGTCGTAAAAATGCTCAAAATCCCTTTTACTTCAGAGTTCCAGGTCCAATTCCTAAGGCCGCAATTCTCTATACCACTTGCAACGATTTTGTATTGGATAGTGTACAATCCTGCGTGGAACAGGATTACCCGGATTTTAAGGTCTATCTCCTGGATGACAGCAGTGACCCCTTTTTTCAAGCAAAGGTAGAGTCTTTCGCGGAGAGACATCCATCCCGGGTGGAAGTAATCAGACGTGCCCATAGAAAGGGCTTTAAAGCAGGGAATTTGAATAATGCATTGTCCAGGATAGCCAAAGAGTTCCCCTACTTTGCCATTGCAGATGCAGACGAGATCCTGCCTTCAGATTTTTTAAAAAAATTAGTGCCGATCCTGGAGCAGGATCCTCATTGTGGCTTTGTACAAGCTAATCACGTAAGTAACCCTAATCAAAAAAGCAAATTAGCCCAAGCTCTGGGAGTGGGTATTGATATTCACTGGAAATGGCATCAGCCTTTGCGCAATCGCTACGGCTTTGTGATGTTTTTGGGTCATGGGGCGCTAATTCGCAGTAAGTGCTGGGAAATGGCAGGTGGTTTTCCGGAAATTGTTAGTGAGGACTTGGCTTTTGCCATACGCATCCGGGAATTGGGATACAGAGGAAAGTTTATAGAAGATGTGGTATGCTATGAGGACTTTCCTGATACCATAAGGGCTTTTCGCATAAGGCATATGAAATGGACTCGGGGCACTTGTGAATTCCTTTTAAAGGAGGCCGGCAGATTAATACGTTCACCTAAAATTTCTTGGATGGAAAAATTAGATGTGTTGTTCCCCACTTTGAATCTCCCTCTTACTTTCTTTTACTTCTTGTTTATGATCAATGCTAATGTGGTGTTGCCCATATTATTCGGGGAAAGCAGGGTCCTCACCATGGTAATCAGCAATTGGGAAATAGCGATTCCGGTTATCAACCTACAATCTGGATTTGCCTCGATTTTTACCCTAGACTTTTACATTATTACTTTGATGACCTTCATGGCGCCAGTATTGTGCTTCATAGTAGCTTTGGGCCATCGCCCCTTACGCTTGTGGAAATTTCTGAGTCATAGTACGGCGGTGTATGCAGCTCTTAGCCCCCTTTCCACATTAGGTACACTCTCATTCTTGGCCACTCAGAAGGCACAATTCCTGGTCACAGGAGATGTGGGCCAAAAACCCCATGAAAGACCCACGGTAAGGGGTATAAGCTCCCTGAACGGTTGGATTTGGAAATTCCTAAAGGATAGTCATCCCGACCATTTGGGAGTTCAGATCTTTGAATTTTCCTCTGGGTTGTTCTTTGCTTTAATTTGCCTTTCTCTGTTTCAAATCTCATTTTTTGGTTTGTGTCTGGCCTTTATGCTGCTTCCCGTGATGCATCATCTGAACTGGGATTCCCCGGTAGTAAAATTATTGGTGTACCTACCATTTATTATCATATTGACAGGTATCGGACTAAGTACCCTATCAGCTTTGGGTATGCAAACGATATTTTTTGGATATGGCTTCCATTTTTAAAGAACCACGGGAAATCATCGTTCAAATACTATTTTTACGGGTTCAACTACCCTTTTTTCCAGTTCGGAACCATATATTTTTTAAACCAATCATGTTGAGATTATTTAGTGTCAGAGGAACAGTTTAATAGGGTACTTTCCATCGTGTTGGAGGGTAGTACCCGAAAATTGACTAGAGATGGTGTGAACTAATGGCAATGAGACTGAAATGATTCGGTCTCATTGCCTTTCGCACCAGAAAAACATCGCACACTATGAAGAGATTAGCCAGCATTATTGCCCTTTTAGTTCTTATTGGGATACTTTTTGCCTATTTTATGTATAACAAACCTCACCGCAACATCGCAGGTGAGGCTGTATCCTACGAGGCGACCGTGCAGGAAATGGTGGCCGAGTTCACTGTGGATGAAACCAAGGCTTATGAGAAATATTTTGAGCGCGTGGTAGTGCTGTCCGGTTCCCTGACTTCTGTCACCGTAGGTGGAGATGAGCTGATCAACCTGTTATTAGAAGGAGAGGCTGCCGTTGCTAACTGTCAATTGAGTTCCGGCCAGGAACTGCATTTTTGGAGCGATCTTAAGGGTAAGACCATAGAGATCAAGGGTCTATTTGTAGGTTATGATGACCTCTTGGAAGAAGTGCAATTTAAAGAATGTACCTACTATGAGGAATAGATATCATGGGTTTTGGCATTGGCTTATCGGTTCTATGGTCTTCTTAGCACTAGTACTGGGCTGTGAGCACGAACCGGATCTCACTCCCATCGATACGGGAGGTAATAGCGGGGGAGGTAATTCCGGAGGTGGTACCAATCCTGGCCCGGATCCCAAGCCTTGTGATCCGGACAGCGTTTACTTCGAAACACAGATATTGCCCATTTTCGTTTCTAATTGCGCTATCCCTGGTTGCCATGATCGAGCCACCGCTGAAGTTGGAGTGATCCTCACCGATTATACTAACGTTATGGAGGAAGTAACACCCTTCGATCTAGAAGCCAGT
>JAOTYN010000283.1 GCA_029861825.1 Cyclobacteriaceae bacterium | reverse complement strand
AATGGGTTTTTTGGCAAAAACACCACGTTTTAAGCTTAACAAGGAATCTTGTTCTACTTCAACAATCTGTTTTTCCTCTTCCTCACCCACAATGGACTTGGCCAGAGCTACCTCTTGAAACCAATGGTCCAATTCTTTGGGATCCATAGAATAAGCGTTCAGCTTTATGCCTTTTTTTTGGTCTGGCACTCCTATGTGGCGCTCCAGCATCTGCGCCCCAATTCCTACAGCCACCTTAGCGATATCCGTATTTCCAGGAGCTTCATGACCTGAATAACCAATGGTTACACCCGGATACCTTTTTTTCATTTTTGATAAAAAACGCAATTGTGCTTGAGGGTTTTCAGTAGGATAAATAGACACACAATGCATCATGGCAAAAGGCACATGTTTGTGGGTGAAGAAAGTTACCAAATTGTCCACTTGAGGTATGGTAAGGCCACCTGTTGAAAAGATCACAGGCTTTCCAGCAGCGGCTATCTCCTCTAAAAGAGGCCAATCATCAGCACTACAACTGGCTACTTTCAGAATATCAACCTTATGATCCAGGCACTTAGCCACAGATGCTTCGTCAAAAGGGGTAACTATGGTGCGCATTCCGGCGGCAGCGGTAGCCTCCACCATTTTTTTGAATTGTGCGTCCGTTAACCGGGTGCTCATAAATCTAGGGATGTGCTTGACATCCTGGGCCTTTTTATACTTAGGGTGGATAAATGTATCAATATCCCGGTATTGTAGTTTCACACCGGCATTAAGGTTGTATTTCTTTACCAGATCTCCTGCTTCCTTAATTATACGGAGTCCATGGTCTACTGAACCTTGATGGTTATTGGCCATTTCCAGGACAAATAGGTCCTTAAACATGTTTGTCATTGCTCTGTAGTGTTAAAGTGTTTGTGCAATAGTTCTAACCCGATCGATTTATCATCAATATAAAAATCCGCTGCCGGCTTGGTCAGCATCAATTGATGATATTTCAATCCCCATTTTATCATTTGTTGTTCAGTTGTTTCTTTCCAATCGATCTTAGTCACATACCCTCTGGCGGTATTCAATATAATGGTGTGACCTTTATCGTATAATCGGTTAATCAATTCAATATTTTCTTTCAGTGGTTCGCATTTGGTGTAATCGTTTTCCGGCGTAATGGTGGCAATCACTCCATCAATATCAAAGCAAAAGGTCTTCGTCTCATTGTCCATGAACAAGGCGTGAACCATGTTGGCATCGGAACGATCAAAATCCTCTTCCAAGTCAATATCGAAATTATCCTCCATCACATACCCAAAGACTTGCGAACCCACCATGGAATTCTCTTCCATTATTACCCTGGTACGAATAGCATCGATACTGGCGTTTTGTAGATAGGTTATTGGCAGTGATTGTCTGGGCATGCTATGAGCTTCAGCTGGCCCTTGCGACACTATATTGGCCAAAATCCCATCTTTATGACGGAACCACATTTTATAAGGTGTTTCCGGGGCCAAAGATATAGACCTTACAGAAGAATACATGGGATTGCTTATTAAAATTTCCAAAACTCTATCGATATCACTGACCTTGCGATTGGGATGGGTAGGTCTTAAATGTACCACAATTTCCGGCCGGTACCCTTCATGCTCATCCAGCCATCTTAGGGCGTGTTGAAAAGCCTCCAAATCGGTAGCTTGATCACCGGAGATTTTCTCAGGGCGCAAAAAAGGAGTCTCTGCTCCCCATTCTTTACTTAAGTCCGCGTACTCCTGACTGTCGGTACTGACAATAGTCCTGGTAATAAATGAGGAGGCCAAAGACTGCTGAATGGAGTACGACAGCAGTGGTCTTCCCTTCAGGAGCTTAATGTTCTTGTGCTGTATGGATTTCGATCCGGATCGAGCTGGTATTAAACCAAGAATTTCCATATTACTTAACCATATGTATAATGTAGCGCTGTAGGGCCTTATGCCAAACCGGGGTCAACCCCAGGGGATGGCAAATCTCATCTACAGCTTGTTTTACACCGGGCCACTTTTCTTCTTCGTGAAGTTCGTCGAAAACCAATACTCCTCCAGCTGACATACGGGGAAGACAGGCTTGCAGCACATCTACTGTTGATTGATACAGGTCAGCATCCAAATGCAAGAAAGCAATCCGCTCCGGCAAGTTACGCTCCAAGGTTTCGTTAAAATACCCCGGGATCAGTTTTACGCGCTTCACACCTTGCTCATCAAGGGTGCTTTTTGAACCCTCTGCGTCCAGGTCATGTCCTAAGATATGATATATCAATTCGGGAGTTACATCATCCCAACCGGTAATCTTCTCTTCCTTTTTAACCCGGGTACCAAAATCCTGCTTAGAGGCCACGGGGAATCCCTGGAAAGAGTCGAATCCGTAAAGGTCACGGTTCATTTGAAAAAATTGATTGGCAAATGCAAAAATTGTAAGAAAGCGGCCACGACCAACCCCACATTCCACCAGGTCGCCCGGAACACTCTTTAAATCTTTAAATAGATCGAAGAAACCGTAGATCCGGGTAGCTTCATGGGAGTACAATGTGGGATAGGATTTGGTGTATTTATCCAATAGATGTCGGCGTAACTTATAAGCCTCCAACGGGTCGTTGGCACGGATATGGTCATCTAGCAACCTCATTCCCAACCTTAACTGGGTTTGCGGCTTAAAGCGTTTTATTATTTTGAGCAATGTCCGATAAAAGAATTTTTTCAATTGCTAGTATAATCTAAATTCATAAAAAACTTCTGTTGTTTCAAGGCAAGTGGTCGTACTAATTCGAATCGTTCTAAACGGTTTTGCATAGATTCATTTAATTTCTGCTTGACTCGCTGCAACAATTCTGTGACAGGTAAACTCTCAGGATCTAAAATATCGGCTACGGGATTATCCAAGGGTGAAAAACTATCAAAAAACTTGTGCCTTTGGTCCAAAAGGATGGTAGGCACGCCCCAGGCTGCAGCGAAAATTCCAGGATGCATTCTCATTGAGACCAGGCAGCCGCTAGCCATTACCGTGTCCTTGAAAAGATCAAATTCATTCTCGTACTCCAAATAAGTAACCGCAGGAATACTTTCAAGCCAACCTCTTATGATAGGAGCATCATCGCCACAGACGCATAAGATTTTTACAGGAATTTTTTCCTGTAAACACCGTTCCACAAATTCACCCAGCAGCCTGCGTGTGGACATATCCTTTTCGAAATACTCATAGTATGAGGGTCGAATACTGCGCGGGACTATTACCACTTCATTATTGGAAGCCAAAGGGCTCTCCTGTTCCAGGTTTACTAAAAACGCCAGATCACCTAAAACTTCGGACTGTACACCCAGGTCCTTAAGGATCTTTTGAGAAATAGTTCCTCTTACTCCAATATAGCTGGCCTGCTGAAAAATTTTCAGCCAGCGCTCCAGCTCTTCACCCTGTGGTGGGGTATCCAAAGCCCCTGTTCCCAGAAAGACAGGTTTCATATCATACTTACTTAGCCACTCACATGCTTTAAGGATATTCTTGGCAAAGATCAAAGTACCACCGCCCACCAAGTACTGGTCTTTGGATCGTATCTTGCTGATATTGAAATACTTGCCCCGATTCCTGACATCTGGCACTATCTTCTTTCCGCGATAAAACCCTTTGACAATCTTATAGAGTTCCACATCACCCAGATTGTGATTCTGGTAATAGCCCACATAGGGAGTAACCCCTTTTATGAGGTCCATAACTCCCAGTCTGGCCGCTTGATAATGTTCTCGCAGCGGTCTATTCATGAACAGATCGTTTTGACTTTTCCAGTGGATTAAATTGCTCCAGTTCCCATTGAGCTCTAACGTTCAGGAATCCACCTTTGGCCTTGTTTAAGAACCAATCTTCATTTTGGGAAGTATAATCGATGGTAAAGCTGAAGGGCAAACGGGTCCTGTGAATCACCTTATTCCCGGGGGTGTAAATGGCAGCAATGAAGGAATAGGTCCCTGGTTGAAATAGTTCTGAAGGTATAGTGAACTTGACCTTATAATCTCCTACTTCTCGGGAAAAGCGGTCAAATGTCGAAGGGTCATCACTGTCAGTTACCGTAAAAAGGGAAATTCCATTTACAGTGGTGATTCTAAATAGAACAAAGGCATCGGAAATTTTTTCGCGGAAAGTATAGGATATCCTAAAAACCAGCGGCTCAGGTTTCTCAATGCTGGCAACATCCATCTGATGGGAGTCACCAACATGTATTCTGGTAAACTGTGCGGGCAGCGCCGGGTCTTTATCAAATACCAGTCCTTCGCCCACACTTTGATTTAACCTTAGATACTGATCGATGCACTCTTCAGGCTCGCCCTGAAAAAGCACCTCCCCATGAGAAAGCAGCATGCAAGACTGGCAGAACTGTTTTATGGCCTCTAGGTTGTGACTAACAAACAGTACTGTACGACCAGAATCCGCAAGATTACCCATGCGCCCCAGGCATTTCCTTTGGAAATCAGCATCCCCAACTGCCAAAACCTCATCTATAATCAATATCTCGGCATCCAGATGGGCGGCCACCGCAAAGGCCAAGCGTACTTTCATACCTGAACTATAGCGCTTAACTGGAGTATCTATGAACTTTTTAACTCCTGAGAATTCCACTATTTCCTGATATTTTTCTTCAACCTCCTGTTTTTTCATACCCAGCAAAGTACCGTTCAGGTAAATATTCTCTCTGCCGGTTAATTCAGGATGGAATCCGGTGCCTACCTCCAACAACGAGGCAACCCTGCCATTGAGCTGTACTTGTCCGGTAGTAGGTTCGGTGATCCTGGAAAGGATCTTAAGCAAGGTACTTTTACCAGCCCCATTATGTCCAATGATACCCAGAACTTCACCCTTGTTTACCGCGAAAGAGATGTTTTTAACCGCCCAAATGGTGTCCAACTCCTCCTGATCTTCCTTGAACTGGCTTAAACTTCTCAGCTTTTTGAAATTCCTTAGAGGAGAAAGCAGCACTGATAGGATATACGAACCCAGTGATTCGGTGCGCTCGTCTTGAATGCCGATTCGGTATACCTTACTTATATTTTTTACATCAATTACTTTCAAAACAGCTTATTTGGATCCAAACACTAGGCAACATCCGCAAAGATGCGTTCCATTTTTCTATAATAAAAAATTCCTGATACAAATAAGAAAGTGGCAGTTAGTCCTCCAATAGCTATCATATCCCAGGGCATTTCCCTGGTGTTGAGCAGAGCTGCTCTGAATCCTTCAATTACTCCCGCCATAGGATATATTCCGTAGAGCAATTTCGCCATAACTCCGAACTTTTCCTCGATTAAGGAGACCGGCCAAACCACCGGAGCTGCATACATCAGGAGTTGAACCAGAAAAGTCATGGCAAATTTTACATCCCGGTATTGAATAGCCAGAGCCGACAACCACATTCCGATGCCCGCTGCTGTCAGGATCATGATGATCACTAAAACTGGAATGAAAACCAAGTTTATTCCCGGCACTATATCGTAGTAAAACATCATACCGATGAGCATCAAGAAGGCAATGAGGAAATCAACCAATTTGGCAAAGACCGAAGTCATAGGTATTATTAAGCGGGGAAAATAAACCTTAGTAAACATATTGACACTTGTTACCAAGCTATTGGTCGATCCCATTAAGGATTGAGAGAAATAAGTCCAGGGCAACAAAGCTGCAAATGAAAATACCGGGTAGGGTACGCCGTCACTGGGAACCTTGGCTAGATTGCCGAAAACCACCGAAAACACAATCATATTAAAAAAGGGGTTTAATATGGCCCACATAAAACCCAAAATGGTTTGCTTATACAATACCTTAATATCGCGCAAT
>JAOTYN010000282.1 GCA_029861825.1 Cyclobacteriaceae bacterium | reverse complement strand
GGCTTCGGAAGTCAAGCTCGGGCCTAATTCACTTACCATATATTTTGCATGGTGAATTGCGGTATTCGCTTCAGGAGTACCGGGTCGTTCAGCAACAAGCTTGGCGGCACTGTAGGCCACCCTGCGAGTGGATTCCAATCGCGAGTATAATTCTCCCACTTTATGTTGGATACGGGTATCTTCAGATAACGGCGTTTGAGTCCCGGGGATTTTTTTAGTCTTAAGATATTCCACTAAGAATTCAAAAGCCGCGGAACAAATACCCAAGTAAACACCATTGTAACCTCCTACCAGCCAATGTGGCTCTCGGGCGATTTTGTAGAGGGCCATGCCCTCACTTCCCAGAAATAGAGCTTCGGGGGGAACAAAACAGTCCTCAAAGTAAACCGGATTGGTAGAGGTGGCACGCATCCCTAATACATCCCAGATGAACTCCACCCGGGCGTTGGGATTATCTTTATCCACCACTAAGTAAGAGATTGCCGGAACATCCGATTCCATATCAGCAGATCGGGCAGCTACCACATAATAATCAGCATAGCCCGCCATGGAAACCCAGTTCTTTACTCCATTGATCACAAATCCTCCATCGACTCTCTTGTATAATGTCTTAAGTTTACTGAAGTGAGCACCAATACCTGGCTCCGATGAGGCTGACGCAAATAATTTCTTTCCGTTAATGGATTGGTCGTACACCCAGGTAATGAAATCCGTCATACGTTTTTCCCTACTGCCGCCAATACCTTCCACATCTAACTCGGCTAAACTGCCTACTGCAATATTGTGCATATTGAAGGTTAGACCGGTTGAGGCATCACCTTTTGCTAGTTGCTCAAGGGCGCGGGTATAGGTAAGGAAATCTGCTCCCATTCCTCCGTATTTTTTAGGGATCATGATACCCAAAAGCCCGGCATCCTTGATTTCTTGAAAATTTTCAACCGGAAACGAACCTTCTTTGTCGTACTTTGCTGCTCTCGAAACAAATTTGTTACCCAAATCACGACATAATTCAATTATTTCGTGGCTTTGAATATCACTAGGAGCAATTTTTTGCACTGTTTCAGCCATATCTGTAATCTAAATTTTTAAATTTCTCGGGTGCAATATACTATATATTATTATATTTTTCCTTATTATATTGCAATAAATTTGTTCATTTTTTAGCTTTTTTTTTAAGAAAAAGCAAACCTGGTTTTCTAAAAGCAATCCAAATTTGGATGTGACAAATTATTGCCGGTGCTATTAAAAATCCCATATTTGTTCACTGCGATTGTTTTAAAAGTGCCTTATCTATTTTTCCGGAAGCGGTTTTAGGTAAACTTTCCATAATATCAATTTCTTGAGGGATCATGTACCGTGGTATAAGATCCGAACAATATTCCTGGACAGCAAGTGCATCCATGGTATTGTTTTGGTGAAGGCTGATAAAGGCCTTTATCCGATGACCGATCAAATCATCCGGTATGCCCAATACTGTGACTTCCTTAATTAAATCGTGACTATAAATTGCCGCTTCAATATCTCCTATCTCTATTCTATATCCCCGGCTTTTGATCATATGGTCTTTACGACCCACAAAGTGATAATCGTCTGATTGGTCTCTTACCACCAAGTCTCCGGTTTTATAGGCTATTTCGTTAAACTTGGTCTGCAAAGGGTTCTGGATATAGCACTCTTGGGTTTTTTGAGGATTCTTCCAGTAGCCGTGTGTGACCATCAATCCATAGGTGCAAAGCTCTCCCTCCTCCCCTGGTTGGCTGATTTCTCCATTTGGCTTCATTGCGAAAACATTGAGATTTGGTATGGGTTTTCCTATGGGTATAGGCTTGGTGCGGTCGGCCCCCAAGTCTCCTACCCGATGATAGGTGATTATATTGGCCTCTGAGGTACCGTAAATATTACAAAAGTTCACATGCGGCAGTTGTGCCTTCATTTCCCTAAGGTACTTTATTGGGAAAACTTCTCCCGCAAAGAAAATTTGGCGAAGATTTGCGAATTCATAGTCCTGGATCTCGCCTTCTAATAACATCCTGGCCAGAACAAATGGCACGGAAAACCAAATGGTGATTGACTGCGAATCCATCCATTGGGCCAGTTTCTGGGGAAACATCAATAAAGTGGGCGGTACAAATCTCATAGTAGCTCCCGCCTTAATTCCCACATACATGTCAAAAGTTGAGATCCCGAATTGCAAGGGAGCCGGATTGGCGATCTTATCCCGCTCATTAACCTCAAAAAGGTCCATCATACTTTCAATAAAGGACATGGCATTTTGATGAGAGGTCATTACTCCCTTTGGTTTTCCTGTAGATCCAGAGGTAAATAGCAAATAGGCCAGATCCTGAGAAGTACAGGGGCATACGGGCACCTCATATTTATTGTTCATCACCTGGGGCCAGCTGTGCAGGGTTTTATTGGTATCGGATGGTACCGTATCGTCGGTTAGAATAATGTCATCTAATGCACTCTCACCAATGGCCTGCAGATTGTGTTTAAATAAATTCCCAGCGGTAACTAAACATTTTATATCACAATCTTCTAGAATAAAGGCTACTCTGGAAGCGGGAAATTTGGGATCGATTGGTACGAAAGCCGCTCCCGTCTTCATAATTCCGTGGATGGCAATTAATGATCCAATGTTCTTGGGCAACAGCACACCCACCAGCTGGCCGCGAGCCACGCCAAAGTTACCCAGATATGCCGCCAGACGATCAGCTGCCTCATTCAATTGCTGATAAGTAATGGAATCTTCATCGGATATAAAGGCGGTTTTATCAGGATATTTTTGAGCTGATATCTCCAGGTTATGATGAATCAAATGAGGCATGATGACAAAAAATGTGTAGGATAAAAACTAAAATTAATGTGTTTTGAAGGAAATAACCAGAGCTTAAGAAATTCTTTATGATCTGCAGGGTCCTGCTTTCGAAAAAGGAAATCTTTGTGGTTTATTCCTTTACCAAAACCTGTTGGGGAAAACGGCTGCTTAACCACTGTGAAATAGTGTCAACCAATTCCCTGCGATCTTCTTCAAACACCTGTGTATGTTCCATGTGAGGTAGACAACTGACCGTTACCTGGTCTTTAAAGTTGACTTGAGGGAACATTTGGGCGAACTGTTCTTTGCGGGTGAGGCTGTGACGGAACCGGCGGGTATAAACATAGAGCAGTTCGGCAGGTCGGGCAATCAAAGTATTTAGGATGTGAGTGGATTCCACCAGCTCCATCTGCTGGTAATCGACCAAACCCTGAACCCCTTCCAAGCTTGACTCTTCTGCACTTCCCATCACATATTTATAAAGGTCTAATTTTTTGAGCAGGCTTCCAATCCATCTTATTATGGTACGGCCATTCAATGGTTTTGACTTTTTATCACTAGAAGAATAACCATGACCATCAAGTAGAATAACCCCAGAGACCCGTGAATCGTCATAAGCATATCTAAGTGCGTCCTCGGCACCAGAACATAAACCTCCAACCACAAGGTTGGTAATCCCATAGGCAGACTCCAAATAATCTGCAGCTTCTGTAATATCCAGCTGAGTACGCACTTTAAGTGGGTATCCCGCATAGATTTGCTCGCTATTTCCAATACCTCCAAGATCAAATCTCAGTGTACAGATCCCTGTTTTTGCCACATCACGAGCCAGTTCGGTATATAACCGATAAGGTCCCACTTTTGCCGTGAGGCCAGCGGAAATCAGAATTAACCCAACACGGGATTTATCGTCCTCTGGAAGTGTCACGATACCGCTAAGACGCCGTTGCTCTCCAAATTGACATGCCTGTTCCTTCATTCTTGATCAATATTTATTATTTCCAATAACCTGGAATACAGGTGTCGATCGGTAATGGCTTTGTTCAGATTGGCCAGTTCATACCAGGCACACTTGACATCCATATGTTCCACGGAATCTTTACCTAACAAATCACGCCATGCTCCTGTTTTATCGCCTACACTGATTCCGTGGGTTACCACCTGATGTACACTTATATCCTCTTTAACGTCGCCCTTCTCCAGCACCAGATTCTTTAAGGCACTAACTGTATGGTGCGAATAAGTAAATCCTACCAGTTCCTCTGCACCGGAAATTGTACGAGGCCGGGCAAGCTGTCGCAGTACCCTCGCCCTCCAGATTTTCTGTTTATGAATCTTTTTTTGAGCTGCGTAATGCAGGCTTCCGTTCACTATGGGGTCCCATAAAACCCAGCGACGGACGTCTGATTGGCCCAAGGCTTTTAAGGCTAACAGGGCTCCAAGCCGTACGGAAAATACCGTAACATGCTGGCAATTGGTTCTGGCCAGTAATTCCTCTTTAGCCTGTACGATGTCCGATTGCCAGCGTTCAATGGACCCTTCAATATTGTCCCCCAAAGAATCACCTGTGCCGAAATAATCAAAGCGCAATACCGGCATACCCTGACTGGCCAACATGTCGGATATCGTTTTTAACAGGAAATAACATCGTTTGTATTCCCCCACAGGAGGACATACCAGAACGGCCGTTGAACGCTGCGGTGAAGACGCAGGGTGAAATAAACCATATAGTTCATTATCGGTACCAAAAAAGAAGGATTCCAGGGGATGAACTTCGTTGGTTAAAATAGTGCCTCCTTTATCAACGTCTTCCGGTCTGGTAGAAGCACGACCTAGTTCCCTATCGCAAATACCCGCTAAAACCTGCAGCGATTCCCGTAAAATGTCCATCCCGTCGAGTTTTACACCCATTTTCTTCTCTACCACATAGATCAGCTCCATCGCTAACAAAGAATCTCCCCCCAATGCCAGAAAATTGTCATCCAACCCGATTTGGTCCTGGTGAAGCAATGTGCTCCAAATAGCCGCCAACTCCAATTCACTGGTAGTAACAGGCTCTTTGGCTGATGATGCCACTACAAGGTCAGTATTTAGTAAAGCCTTGCGGTCAACTTTCATATTGACATTTAAGGGCAGTGCTTCCAATTGCAAATAGAAGGTGATTGTCATATAATCAGGCAAGTGTCGGGCCATATACGCGCGTAATTGTTCCGTAGTAACCTCCACAGATGCGTCAACCACATAATAACCTACTAAAACGTTTTGCTGTGTTCCGTGTTTTCGGGAAATAACCACAGCGTCCCTCACTCCCGGAGCCTGTCTCAAATGATATTCAACCTCGCCCAGTTCCACACGCATACCCCTTACATGAACCTGAAAATCACGACGTCCCAGCAACTCAAGATCTCCTTGGGAATTTAGTTTGCCCATATCCCCGGTCCTGTAAAACCGGGTTCCGCTATTTTCATAGAATTTTTTGTCCGTCAATGCCAGCCTGTTCAGATATCCCTTGGCTACGCCCCCACCGCCAAAGCAAACTTCACCCGTTACCCCCACAGGTACTTGATTCCCGTCTTCATCCAACAGCCTTAGGACCACATTGTCAAATGGTTTTCCTACAAGAGTTTTAGTTATAGGATTGTCCGGGTGATAAAAGTAGGTACAGCCCATACACCCTATTTCACTGCATCCGTAGATTACGAAGAGTTCAACCTGCGGAAAAATCTCCTGCAGATTTTGTAATAGCTCAGGAGGAACCATATCGCCTCCGGAAGACAGATGCCGTAAACTCTTGAATACGGTATAATCCGAGATATGCTTTTTAATATATTTTACCAGACTCTTCAGCAGGCTGGGGCCAGCATGAATAAAGGTTACCTCCTTAAGGGTTTGAATCATAAAAGCGGCATCCAACACTTCACTTCGCTGAAGTATTCTCAAAGTTCCACCGGCCACCAGCGGCGACAACAACTCGAACATGCTAATGCTAAAAGTATAGCTGGCCAAAGCAG